>DATICH010000180.1:0-7617 GCA_035456885.1 Methyloceanibacter sp. | reverse complement strand
ATAGATCTCGAGGCCGACGAGACCGAGACGGGCGCCGGACCCTGCGCGGGGGGAGGCGGCGTCATTGAGTATTTTCTCTGCCAGGCAGAGGCCGCCATCAGCGGAGGGCTTAAGGTCATCCTGCTGCCGCTAATCGCGCTGCTGCTTCTGCTTACGCTCTCCATGGTAATGTTGTGGATCTATACCCGCCGGGTGGCGAACGCGGCGCGTCTCGCCGCCGAATATGTGCCGGCGGTCGAGCGCGCTTATGTGTTCGGCGGACCGACCGATCTCTTCCTGCTGCACGATCAGGCGAGCGTCAGGCTCGCCATGCAGAATTACGGCAAGACGCCGGCGGTGATCCGCGGCTGGGCGGTCGAGTTCGTGGCGCAGGAGCCGCAGGGGCGAAAGCCGACCTATGACGAGACCAAGCGCACCGAGTCGAACGAGATCCTGGAGCCCGACAAGCTCTACTCGCCGGCCATGACCTTCCGGTCGGAGATTCCGGCGCCGTTCTTCATCGTCGGCTATATCGCCTATGACGATGTGTTCCGGAAGCAGCACATGACGCGTTTCTGTGTCGGGGTCACGCGCGACGCGAAGGCCGCCTATGCCGGCCATGCCGCCTGGAACTCCTATGACTGAGGCTTGAGGGCGGCGTCAGAATTTCGCCGAGACTTCGGCTTCAGCCTCGGCCTCGCTCACCTCGGGACGAGGGGCGAACGCCTGCTCGATGGTGGGGATGACGTCCTCGATCCGATCGGCAAGCAGCATATTGAGTTCGAGCCCCGGGCGGATGAAGAGTTCGCGGTCCATGCGCTCGAGCAGGACGAGCAGGGGGTCCCAGAAGCCGTCGATATTCGCGAGCACGATCGGCTTGGTGTGCCGGCCGAGCTGAGACCAGGTGAGCTGCTCGACGAACTCCTCCAAGGTGCCAAGTCCACCTGGCAGCGCGACGAAGGCATCGGACTTGGCGAACATCAGCTGCTTCCGCTGATGCATGTCGTCGACCACGATCAGTTCCTGCGCCTCGACCAGCATGTGCTCGCGCTCGCTGAGGAAGCCCGGGATGACGCCGGTGACATGCCCGCCGGCTTTTAGCACCGCGCGGGCGATCTCGCCCATCAGACCAAGGCTGCCGCCGCCATAGACGAGGCCGATGCGGGAGGCCGCCAGGATGCGGCCGAAGGTGCGGGCCGCCTCGGCATAGGCCGAGTTCTCGCCTTCGCCGGAGCCGCAATAGACGCAGATGTTCTGGAGGGCCGCCGCGCGAGGAGTTGGGTTCATGGGTCCATCTGCCATCCGGTTTCGGTGGGCGTCAAGAAAGGTCGCCGCCGCCGAACCTGCTGGCGGGGACGCACGCGATCCGCTAGGTTTCTGGCGAATTTGGGTGGATTTTGACGTTTTTTCGCCTTGCCACCCGCGTAGATTGAGAGCCGACAAGGAACCAAGAAATGACTGGCAGCAAGTATCTTCGCGTCCTGGCCGTCGTGGCGGCGCTCGCCCTACTCGGTTTCGACCCAAGATCGGCGATTGCCGAGGACGTACCAGAAGCCTCGCCCGCGGAGGATTCCGCCGACGCCCAGCCATCGCCGCGGTCCCCGCTCAGGGTCGACAGCTTCGATTACAAAGACGCGAGCGAAGGCGAAGGCAAGCTCACCATTGCCGGGGTCGCGCTGCCGGGAAACGACCTCTATTTGTTTTTCGACGATCAGCCCTTGGCCAAGGTGGTGCCGGACGACGGGGGCAAATGGAGCGTCGAAAAAGATCTGAAGCTCGAAGACGGGCGCCACACGCTACGCGCCGAGCAATACGATCCGGTCACGCGGATGCTCGCCGCACGGGCGACGATTTCCATCGAGCGCGTCAAGCAGCCTTCCGACGGGGCGCCGAAGACGCCCTGATCGCGTAGCAGTGGATTGCGCCGGTCAAGGAATGACGCATGACTCAGAATAGGCTTATCGCGATCATCGCGGCCATGGTGGCGATAGGCGCCGCGCTTGCCGTCGGCGGCCTGTATGTCGATTGGGGGGGAAAGTCTTCACCTACTGGCGCCGAGACGCCAATCGCGAGCGAGGGCGATACCACCGGGCAGGCCGCTGCTCCCGCCGAGCTGCCGCGCGCGCCTCAACCCGAGGCGGTGGGCGCACTGACCCCGCCTGCGGAACCGACCTCGGTGCCCACATTCGATGTCGTGGTGATCGAGCCGAGCGGCGAGGGCGTGATCGCCGGCCGCGCCGCGCCCGGCTGGAAGGTCAGCGTGCAAAGCGGCGGCGCCAAGGTGGCGGAAGCCAAGGCCGACCTGCAAGGCGAGTGGAGCGTGGTGTTGGCCAAGCCGCTGCCGGAGGGGGATCATGCGCTGTCCCTGAAGATCACTTCGCCCGACGGCACCAAGGCAGTGTCGTCGCAAGAGACCGTCCGCGTCGCCGTGGGGACTGCAGTCTCGCCGCAGGCCGCGCCTCAGGCCGGTGCTCCGGCGGTTCTGACCGAGGTCGAGCCGAATGTGACGCGAGCCTTGGCACGGGCGGAGCAGGAGGCACTGAAAGCGTCGCAGGGCAGCCCCGCGCCGGCCAAGCCCGCGCTCGTGTTCAGGACCGTCGACTACGAGTTGAGTGAGGCCGGCACCGGCACCGTCACGATCACCGGCACCAGCGAGCCTGGCGCCTCGATTGCCATCTTCCTCGGGAATGAGAGGCTCGCCGACACGCGGGCCGATCGGACGGGCCATTGGCAAGTCGCCGTCGCCAAGACGCTGGGCATGGGCGAGCATAGTTTCCGCGCCGAACGCGCGGGCGCCGCGCCCGGCTCGACGGTTGCGGCGCTGATCAGCATCGAGCGTGTAGAGCCGAAACCGGAACCTGCCGCGCCGCGGGTCGCAGCCGCGGGACCGGCCGGTCAGGTGGCGGCCGTCCAGGGCATCCCGGGTGCCACGCAGGACGCGAAGGAGGTCTATACCATTCGGCGCGGCGATACGTTGTGGGCCATCGCCAAGCGCCATCTCGGCAGCGGGTTGCGTTACACCGCGATCTTCCAGGACAACCGCGAGAAAATCGACAATCCCGACCTGATCCATCCGCAGCAAGAGGTGACGATCCCGAAGCCTTGATTCGCTTGGCTGCGGCGGGGGTGGGGCCTATATAGAGCGGGTTGGGGCAGCGCGTGCACGCTGCCCTTTTTTCCGCGCGGGGAGCGCCCGCGTCGACAGAAGCGATTTCATGCAAGACCGGCTGCCGCAAACGAGAAGCGACGCCGTGCTCAAGGCGCGGACGGGGGATTTGAGCGTCTTGCGCCAGCTTCTGCCCTATGTCTGGCCGGTCGGCCGTTTCGATCTGCGGTTGCGCGTGATCTTCGCGCTGGCCGCGCTCGTCGCCGCCAAGGCCGTCACGCTCGCGGTGCCGATTGCCTATAAAACGGTGGTCGATCTGCTGACCGGCGAGGCGACCGGAGCTGAACTCCGCGACCTTTCGGCGCTCAGCATTGCCGCCGTTCCCGCTTTTCTGATCGTCGCCTATGGCGTCGGCCGGGTGCTGATGGTGCTGTTCGCGCAGCTCCGCGACGTGTTGTTCACGGTGGTGGCGCAGAACGCGGTGCGCAAGCTAGCCAACAAGACCTTCCGGCATCTGCACGCGCTTTCTTTGCGCTTTCATCTCGAGCGCCGCACCGGCGGCTTAAGTCGCGTCATCGAGCGCGGCGTCAACGGCGTCGACACCATCGTGCGCATGGCGGTCTTGAATTCGATTCCGACCGCGGTCGAACTCGTAATGATCTCGGCGCTGATCGCCTGGTATTTCGGCTGGATCTATGTCGTGGTCGTGCTCCTCACCGTCGCTTTCTATGTCTGGTTCACGTTCTGGGCGAGCGAGCGGCGTATCGCCATTCGCCGCGACATGAACGAATCCGACAGCGAGGCACATTCCAAGGCGGTCGACAGTCTGCTCAATTACGAGACTGTCAAATATTTCGGCAACGAGGAGTTGGAGGCGCGGCGCTTCGATTCCTCGATGGCGCGCTACGAGCGGGCGGCGATCCGCACCTATAGTTCGCTCGGCCTGTTGAATAGCGGGCAGGCGGTGATCTTCACTGTCGGCATGGTGGCCTGCATGCTGCTGGCGGCACGCGATGTGACGCGCGGGACGCTCACCGTCGGCGATTTCGTCATGATCAACGCCATCCTCATCCAGCTCTATCTGCCGCTGAATTTCATGGGCATGGTCTATCGCGAGATCAAGCAGGGGCTGATCGACATCGAGACCATGTTCGCGCTGCTCAACGATCGGCCGGAGATCGTCGACCGCCCTGGCGCCGTACCGCTCCGCGTCGGCAAGGGCGAGATCCAATTCGATAATGTCTCCTTCGCCTACGAGCCGGACCGCCCGATCCTGAGGAATGTGAGCTTCACCGTCCCCGCTGGGCAGATGGTCGCGATCGTCGGCCCGTCCGGTGCCGGCAAGTCGACCATCTCTCGCATCCTGTTCCGCTTCTACGAATTGTCGGGCGGCAGGGTGCTGATCGATGGGCAAAATATCCAAGACGTGACGCAAGATTCGCTCAGGGCGGCGATTGGCATGGTCCCGCAGGATACCGTGCTGTTCAACGACACGATCGAATACAACATCCGCTACGGCAAGCCGGAGGCGACGAGCGCGGAAGTGCGAGAAGCGGCACGGCTGGCGCAGATCGACGGCTTCATCATGACCTTGCCGCAAGGCTACCACGCGCTGGTCGGCGAGCGAGGCTTGAAACTCTCCGGCGGCGAGAAGCAGCGGGTGGCGATCGCGCGCACCATCCTCAAGGCGCCGCCGATCCTGATGCTCGACGAAGCGACCTCGGCGCTCGACAGCCATACCGAGAAGGAGATCCAGGACGCGCTAGAGCGGGTGGCACGCGAGCGCACCAGCCTCGTCATCGCTCACCGCCTCTCCACCGTGGTGCATGCCGACAATATCATCGTGCTCGACCAGGGCGAGATCGTCGAGCAGGGCACGCATCTTGAGCTGCTCGCCAAAGGCGGCCTCTATGCGAGCCTATGGGCCCGCCAACGCGAAGCCGACGAGGCGCGCGAGAAACTGGCGCTCGCGCATGAAGACGTGCCGCCATCGCGCGCGGCCGAACGGTTGGAGGACGAGGCGCTCGCCTCAACCTAAAGCGAGCGGCGCGGCGATATGCAAGACAACCACTCCATTCTCGACAGCATTCTCGGCGTGTTCGTGCCGATTCATAAGGACGGATACAAATTCGTGTTCGGCGCGGCGCTGGTCACCTTGATCCTGTTCGCGCTGGTGCCGCCGCTCGGCTGGCTTGCGGCCGTGGCAACAGCGGCGATCGCCTATTTCTTCCGCGATCCGGAGCGCGTGACGCCGCAGCGCGAGGGCCTCGTGGTCAGTGCCGTCGACGGCAAGATCGCGGCCATCGCCAAGGTACCGCCCCCTCCGGAGCTGCAACTCGGACCCGGCAGCCTTACGCGCATCTCGGTGTTCCTTTCGGTGCTCGACGTACATATCGTGCGCGCGCCGGTGGGCGGCCGCATCGTCAGGAGCCATTACGTGCCGGGCGCTTTTTTCAACGCCGAACTCGACAAGGCGAGCGAAGAGAATGAACGGCGCGCCCTCGTGATCGAGACCGCGACGGGGGAGAAGATCGGCCTCGTGCTGATCGCCGGGCTGATCGCGCGGCGGATCGTGACTTTCCTGGATGAGGGGGCTAGCGTGGCAAGCGGCGAACGGATCGGGCTGATCCGCTTCGGCAGTCGCGTCGATGTGTATCTCCCCGAAGGCGCCACAATTCTCGCCGAGACCGGGCAGATTGCGATCGGTGGAGAGACGGTGTTGGCGGTGCTGGGTGCAAGCGACGCGGGGCGGCCCATGCGGACTGTGGTAAGTTCAGGCGTGATGGAGGAATAAGCGTCGATGTTTCCTCCCTTCGAACCCGAACGGGACGAGCGCAAGAAGCGACCGACCATGTTCGCCCGCGGCCAAGTGCCGGTCAGGGTGCTGATCCCCAATATCTTCACCTTGGTCGGGCTCTGCGCCGGGCTGACGGCGATCCGCATGGGCATCGAGCATCGCTGGGACCTGGCGGTGGCGGCGCTGGTGTTTGCCGCCTTTCTCGACGGCATCGACGGCCATGTGGCGCGGCTGCTCAAAGCCTCGTCGCGCTTTGGTGCCGAGCTGGACAGTCTCGCCGATTTCGTCAATTTCGGCGTGGCCCCGGCTATCATCATGTTCAACTGGGCGCTCGAGGATTTGCGCAGCGTCGGCTGGATCGCAGTGCTCGTATTCGCGGTTTGCTCGGCGCTCAGGCTCGCCCGGTTCAATGTCTCGCTGGAACGGACCGACCAGCCCGCCTGGAAGAGCAATTATTTCGTCGGCGTGCCGGCGCCGGCCGGAGCGCTGATCCTGCTGTTACCGATCTATGCGCAGGATCTTGGCTTGCATCTGCCGAGCCTGACACCGCTTGTGCTGTTCTACACGCTCGGCATTGCGCTTCTGATGGTCAGCAACGTACCCACCTTTTCGATCAAGCTGATCGGACAGAAGATTGCGCGCGAGCACGTGCTGCCGGTGTTCGTGTTGGCGGCACTATTCATGGCACTGCTGTTGACCTTCCCCTCGCTGACCCTCGCTGTGGGATCGTTGATCTATCTGGCGCTGATTCCGGTTTCCGCCTATCGCTACTTCGCGGAGGAACGCAAAACCGTGAAAGCCGCCAAGGCGCAGGGCGGCAAGTCGCAGGCTAGCGAAGAGCCGCCGGCAAGCCAGGAGGAGCAGGTGGTGCGTCTAAGGACCAAGCCATGAAGCAGCGCCTCTCTACCTATCTCCGGCAGCTCGAGGCGGAGAGCATCCACATCATGCGCGAGGTCGCGGCCGAGTTCCGCAACCCGGTGATGCTCTATTCGATCGGCAAGGACTCCTCGGTGATGCTGCATCTCGCGCTCAAGGCGTTCTATCCGGCCAAGCCGCCATTTCCGCTACTGCATGTCGACACGACCTGGAAGTTCCGCGAGATGATCCAGTTTCGCGATCGCGAGGCGAAACGGCTGGGACTCGATCTGATCGTGCATATCAACGAGCAGGGGGTGAAGGACGGCATCTCGCCGATCACCCATGGCAGCGCGCTCTATACCGACATCATGAAGACCGAGGCGCTGAAGCATGCGCTGACCAGCCACGGGTTCGATGCGGCGTTCGGCGGCGCGCGGCGCGACGAAGAGAAGTCGCGCGCCAAGGAGCGCGTGTTCTCGTTCCGCAACACCGCGCATAATTGGGACCCGAAGCGGCAGCGGCCGGAGCTCTGGCACATCGCCAATACCAAGATCGGTCCGGGTGAGAGCATGCGCGTCTTTCCGCTCTCGAATTGGACCGAGCTCGACGTGTGGACCTACATCTATCTGGAGGACATTCCCGTGGTGCCGCTCTATCTCGCGGCGGAGCGGCCAATCGTTGAGCGGAACGGCACCCTGATCATGGTCGACGACGAGCGGCTGCCGCTCGATCCGGGCGAGAAGCCCGAGATGGCCAGAGTGCGGTTTCGCACGCTCGGCTGCTATCCGCTCACCGGCGCGATCCGCTCGGACGCCGCGTCGGTGCCCGAGATCATCGAGGAACTGGTCGCCACGCGTTATTCGGAGCGGCAGGGCAG
>DATICH010000179.1:0-5218 GCA_035456885.1 Methyloceanibacter sp. | reverse complement strand
CAAGGCCGCGCGATCCTTCACCGACTGGCCTGGGTTCATGAACTCGGCCTTGCCGAGGATCAGACAGCCGGTCTCCTCCGAGGCACGCTTCAGCTTGATCAGCGGCGTGTCGCCGATCGCCTCGATAATGCCGTTGCGGATTGACACGGGGGAGCCTTCGGGTCGTCGCGGGGGATCGAAAAGGCAACCTAATCAGCGCAAGCCATGCAGGCAAGCTGCGGAAATTGCAAGAAATGCCGCAGATCAGAGAGTGCGTTCTAAGCCGGCGAAGGTTTTGTGGAACAACTGACCCGACGAATGAATCAGGCAGGCGGCGGCAAGGACGGAAAGCGAGACGGTCGATCTCCGACAGGCTGGCAGCCAGGAACTCCGGGTGTTATAGACGCCCCCTCGAAGCTAGGCGGCCAACCTTCAAATGCGGGCGTGGTGGAACTGGTAGACACGCCAGATTTAGGTTCTGGTGGCTTCGGCCGTGGGGGTTCAACTCCCTCCGCCCGCACCAACCACCCTCTCGGGGCGTTGGATCGTTAATCTGATCAGAGCGCCGCGCTGGCGCGCAAAGCCGATGGATTGAGTGTGCGATGAATGTCACGGAAACGAATGTTGAGGGTTTGCGCCGCCAACTGAAGGTGGTGATCGGTGCCGCCGAGCTCGAGCAGCGGCTTTCGGCGCGTCTTGACGAACTGAAGGGCAAGGCGCGGCTCAAGGGATTTCGCCCCGGCCATGTGCCGAAGGAGCATTTGCGCAAGGTCTATGGCCGTTCGGTGATGGCCGAGGTGGTGCAGCAGGCGGTTGCCGAGACGAGCCGCGAAGCTCTGTCGCAGCGCGAGGAGCGCCCGGCATTCCAGCCAACCGTGGGGCTGCCGGAAGATCAGGCCGAGATCGACCAGATCTTCGCCGGCGCGAGCGACCTGGCCTATACGCTTTCGTTCGAAGTGCTGCCCAAGATCGAGCTGACGGATTTCGGCAAGCTCGAGCTCGAGCGGCCGGTGGCTCCTGTGACCGACGCCGACATCGACAGTTCGCTCGACCGGATCCGCGCGGCCAATCTGCGGTACAAGCCGAAGGACGGCGCTGCCGAGTCGGGCGACCGGCTGATCATCGATTTCGTCGGCTCGATCGACGGCACGCCGTTCGAAGGCGGCTCGGCGGAAGACGCGCCTGTGATCCTCGGCGGCGGTAATTTCATTCCCGGCTTCGAGGAGGGACTTGCCGGCGCGCGCGCTGGCGACAGCCGCGAGGTCGAAGCGAACTTTCCCGAGGACTATCCGCAGCCCAACCTAGCCGGCAAGACGGCACGCTTCGCGGTGAAGGTCAAAGAGGTGGGAGCGCCGGAGACGCCGCCGCTCGACGACGACTTCGCCAAGAGCCTTGGCCTCGAATCGGTGGAGAAGTTGCGCGAGATGGTGAAGGGACGCCTGGAGCAGGATCGTGCAGGGGCCTCGCGTATGAAGCTGAAGCGCACCCTTCTCGATGCTCTGAACGAGGCTCACGATTTCGAGCTTCCCCCCACTCTGGTCGACAATGAGTTCGAGGCGATCTGGCAGCAGGTGACTGCCGATCTCGACCGCTCGAAGCGGAGCTTCGAAGACGAGGGCACCACCGAGGAAAAGGCGCGCCAGGAATATCGCGACATCGCCGAGCGCCGGGTCAGGCTTGGATTGATCTTGTCGGAGGTCGGCGCACGCCACCAAATCGCCGTAACCGACGAGGAGGTGAGTCGCGCCCTGCTCGAGCGGGTGCGCCAGTTCCCGGGCCAGGAGCGGAAGGTATACGACTACTACCGCAACAACCCTCAGCTCCTCGCCGAGCTCAGGGCGCCGATCTTCGAGGACAAAGCGGTGGACTATATTCTGGAGCTTGCTGCGGTGACCGAGACGGCGGTCACTGCTGAAGAGCTTTACGCCGACCCTGACGCCGATCACGACCACGCGCATCATGATCACGGTCACGACCACGACCACCATCACCACGATCATGACCACGACCACGGTCACGGCAAGAAGCGCGGCAAGCAGAAGGGCTGAGCGAAGACAGCCGAAGAGAGACTTCCTACCCCTTCCGTTTCGGCCTATGACCCCATATGTAGTAGAATCGGGCGAACGAGATTCGCCAAGGACGTCTACGCTCCAGGCGCTTTTGGGAAAGATATGAGAGATCCCGCTGACATCTATCTGAACACGCTCGTCCCCATGGTGGTCGAGCAGACCAACCGCGGCGAGCGGGCCTACGACATTTATTCGCGCCTTCTGAAGGAGCGGATCGTCTTCGTCACCGGGCCGGTCGAGGACCATGTCGCCTCGCTGATCACCGCACAGCTGCTGTTCCTGGAGGCCGAGAACCCGAAGAAAGAGATCTCCATGTATATCAACTCGCCGGGTGGCATCGTCACCTCCGGCATGGCGATCTACGACACGATGCAGTTCATCAGGCCGCCGGTGGCGACGCTCTGCATCGGCCAGGCTGCCTCGATGGGTTCGCTCCTGCTTTGCGCCGGCGAGAAAGGCATGCGCTACGCGCTGCCCAATGCGCGCATCCTGTTGCACCAGCCGTCAGGCGGCTTCCAGGGTCAGGCCTCCGACATCGAGCGGCACGCCGAGGACATCATCAAGATGAAGCGGCGGCTGAATGACATCTACGTCCGGCATACCGGGCAAGATTACGAGACCATCGATCGGACGCTCGACCGCGACTATTTCATGTCGGCGGAAGATGCCCGCGCCTTCGGCCTGGTCGACGAAGTGATCGCCAAGCGGCACCCACTGGAAGAAAAAGTGGAAAAGCTCGCGCCGGTATCTTGAAGCCGGGGCGCAAGTTGCTCGAATGTTCGAGCTGATTTCCGTCACGCCTAATCGGCGAATCGGCCGCTCGGCAGCGGCACGCGGAGCTTAAGCGGCGCAGCCCACGCCGCCACCGAATCGAGTCAGGGTTGCATCCCACGCGTGGAAAACTGGGATTAATCAATCCTTGATCAGTGCCGCCATAGCATGCTGAGATTGCTCCTCGGGTAGCTATCGCCGAGGAGGGGCTCACAACACTTGCGAGGCGGCAAGAAAGACCGATGGCGCTGGCACAAAACTCTGTGTCCCGTGCCGCACATAACGACTAAGAACTGGATGAACGAATGAGCAAGGTGAGCGGAACCGACTCCAAGAACACTCTCTACTGCTCTTTCTGCGGCAAGAGCCAACACGAGGTACGCAAGCTTATTGCTGGTCCGACCGTGTTCATCTGCGATGAATGCGTCGAGCTTTGCATGGATATCATCCGCGAGGAGAACAAGTCTTCGCTGGTGAAGTCGCGCGACGGCGTGCCGACCCCGATGGAGATCTGCGCCGTTCTCGACGATTATGTAATCGGCCAGGATTACGCGAAGCGCGTGCTCTCCGTTGCCGTGCACAACCACTACAAGCGGCTCAATCACTCCGGCAAGAACACCGACGTCGAGCTCGCCAAGTCGAACATCCTGTTGATCGGGCCGACCGGCTGCGGCAAGACCTTGCTCGCGCAGACGCTGGCGCGCATCCTCGACGTGCCCTTCACCATGGCCGACGCGACCACTTTGACCGAGGCCGGCTATGTCGGCGAGGACGTGGAGAACATCATTCTCAAGCTGCTCCAGGCGGCCGACTACAATGTCGAGCGGGCGCAGCGCGGCATCGTCTATATCGACGAGGTCGACAAGATCAGCCGCAAATCTGACAACCCGTCGATCACCCGCGACGTGTCGGGCGAGGGCGTACAGCAGGCCCTGCTCAAGATCATGGAGGGGACCATAGCCTCCGTGCCGCCGCAAGGCGGGCGCAAGCATCCGCAGCAGGAATTCCTGCAGGTCGACACCACCAATATTCTGTTCGTGTGCGGCGGTGCCTTCGCCGGGCTCGAGAAGATCATCTCCGCGCGCGGCCGGTCGACCTCGATCGGCTTTGGCGCCAAGGTCGAATCTGTCGACGATCGACGCACCGGCGACATTCTGAAGGCGGTTGAGCCGGAGGATCTGCTCAAATTCGGCCTGATCCCCGAGTTCATCGGTCGCGTGCCGGTGATCGCAACCCTCGACGATCTCGACGAGGAAGCGCTGATGCGCATCCTGACCGAACCGAAGAACGCTTTGGTCCGGCAGTATCAACGCCTGTTCGAGATGGAGGACGTGCAGCTCACTTTCGCGGAGGAGTCGCTGCGCACCATCTCCAAGAAGGCGATCGACCGGAAAACCGGCGCCCGCGGGCTTCGCTCGATCATGGAGGGTATTCTGCTCGACACCATGTTCGAGCTGCCCTCCTTGCGCGGAGTCGAGGAGATCGTGATCAGCTCCGAGGTGGTCGAAGGTAAGGCTCGGCCCTTGCGGATTTACTCCGACCGCCACGAGGAACTCGGCACAAGCGCCTGAGGATTGGCATCATTCCTGCTTGCGGGCTCGTGCGAATCCCACTCAAAATGGTGGGAAATCGGCACTTCGCTTGGGAGGGACCGGCCACTTGACGGCAACCGCAGAGGTTGCCACTTACGCACACTGGCAGGAAAACATGCCACAGGGCCTTTGCCGGCGTTTACCCTGATATACAGGGGTACACAGCGGCCCCAGGGGAGGGGGTAGAAGAGACAGTGGCGGAACGCCTCTCGCGCTCCTGCCCAAACAAGAAAGCGACGGAACTGCCATGACTGAATCGAGACCGTCCACGATCAAAGAAGAAGGCGGCCCGGAGCTTTATCCGGTCCTGCCGCTGCGCGACATCGTCGTGTTTCCCTACATGATCGTGCCGCTCTTTGTCGGCCGGGAGAAATCGATCGCCGCTCTCGAAGAAGTGATGCGGTCCGACAAGCAGATTCTGCTCGTTGCCCAAAAGAACGCGAGCGACGACGAGCCGTCCACCGATGGTATCTACACCATGGGCACGCTCGCCTCGGTGCTTCAGCTTTTGAAGTTGCCCGACGGCACCGTGAAGGTGCTGGTCGAAGGCACGCGTCGTGCCGCCATCCGCCGCTACACCGAGAACGAAGCCTATTTCGAAGCCGAGGTCGAGCGCGTCGAGGAGAGTGTCGGTTCGGAGGACGAGATCGAAGCGCTCGCGCGTTCGGTCGTGTCCCAGTTCGAAAGCTATGTGAAGCTCAACAAGAAGATTTCGCCCGAGGTGCTCGGCACTGCGAGCCAGATCGAGGACTATTCCAAGCTCGCCGACACCATCGCCTCGCATCTTGCCATCAAGATCGCCGAGAA
>DATICH010000178.1:0-8022 GCA_035456885.1 Methyloceanibacter sp. | reverse complement strand
TGGTGCCCCAGGCCGGACTCGAACCAGCACGCCCTTGCGGACAACAGATTTTGAGTCTGTCGCGTCTACCAATTCCGCCACTGGGGCTAGGCCGGGGAACATGGGGTAAGCGCGGACGCCGGTCAACCTCGCTCGGGGGCTGCGGCCAGCCCCCGGTATAGCGCGAGGCCAAGCGCGGCAAATCCCGCGGTCGGCATCAAGGAGGCGTCCGGCGCCGACAGCCCATAGAGGACGGCGCCGGTCACGCCGCACCACAACAGCGGGATGACGAACAACTCGGCGCGAACCCGGTCGGCGGCGAGCAACGCGCCGAGTGTGGCGAGCACGGTCGGGTCCGGCGCGACGCCGAACAGCTCCACCCCGGCCCATGCCCGGCCGAATGCAGGCCCGATCAGCGGCTGCACCAGCAGCGGGAACAGCACCATGCCGAGCCCGGCTTTCGCCACTGGCGACAGCGGTGCGGTGAAGCTCAGCCTTCCCGCCAGTGCCCCGGACACGGCCAGCAACAAGGCCTGGGCGGCGAACGAGTAAGCGAAATAGATCGCGGCCCAATTCAGGGCGGCATAGCGCGTGCCGAGATAGGCCCATGCGACGAAGCCCCAAGCCGCCGCCAGCAGCAGCGTGACGGCGCGCCCGCTCCAAGCCGTGCGGGCTAGCACCAACACGAAAATCGTGACCCCGCCCGCGAGCGCGGCAAGCTGCGCCGGCCAGACCGCCGCGTTGTGCAGCTCGAACAGGCGGAAATAGGTTTGCGGCGAGAAGGGGAGAATGTCGGAGAGCCGGTAGGTCCACCACTCGCTCATGCGATCTCCTCGACATAGGCGATCATGCGCGCCCGCATCGCCGCGTCCGGCAGGGGTCCGCGCGCGGCGCCCATATTCTCGCGCACATGCGCGACCTGCGAGGTCGCTGGAATGGCGCAGGTCACGGCGGGGTGCGAGACGATGAATTTGAGCAGGAACTGCGCCCAGTTCGCTGCCCCGAGCTCGCCCGCCCAATCCGGCAAGGGGCGCCCCTCGAGGCTTCGGATCAAGACGCCTTGCTGGAAGGGACGGTTGGCGATCACGGCAATGCCCTTCTCGCGCGCCAGCGGCAAGAGACGCCGCTCTACTTCGCGGTCGATCACGTTATAGGTGAGCTGCACGAAATCGAGCGGGTGGTCGCGCATGATCTGCTCGAAGTCTTTGTGGCGCCGCCCATGCGAGGTGGTGATGCCGACATAGCGCAACGTGCCGGCCTGTTTCATGGCGAACAGGGTCTCCAGGTGCGCCTGCCAGGCGACGAGATTGTGCACCTGCAGCAGGTCGAAGCGGGCAATGCCCCAATGCGCGCGCGACGCTTCGATCTGCGCCGGGCCGTCGTCGCCCGAGGAGGTCCAGACCTTGTCGGCCGCGAACAACGCCTGGGGATGACCGAGCTTGTTGAGCCCGTAGCCGATCACCGCTTGCGCCGAGCCGTACATCGGCGAGGAGTCGATCATCCGCCCGCCGTCCGCGAAGAAGGCCTCCATCACCGTGGTACAATTGTCCCGCGCCACCTTGTCCTCGCCGACATTGAAGGTAATCCAGCTGCCGAGCCCGATCAGCGGCAAGGCTTCGCCGGAGGAGGGGACCGGCTTGGTCAGCGGTGCGGCTTGCGCAAGCGTCCCTTGGGGCAGCAGCGCGGTGGCGCCGGCTGCGGCGAGTGAAGCAAGAAAGTCACGGCGGCTAACAGGCATGGCTCGGCTACTCATCTAACATGTGGGTAAGCCGTAGCGAACCAAGGAGGTTCCCGCGAAGCCCGATGGACAAGCGGCCCGGCGCCCGGTAAGCAAACGCCCCATGCTGAGGCGGGCCTATGACAAGACCATGGAGCTCGCCGCTCATCGCAACGCACCGTTGGCTCTAGCGGGCGTGTCGTTCGTGGAGAGCTCGGTGTTTCCGATCCCTCCCGATGTCATGCTCATCCCCATGGTGCTCGCCGAGCGGCGAAAGGCCTGGTGGTATGCCACCATCTGCACTGTCGCTTCCGTGGTGGGCGGCGCGCTGGGCTATGTCATCGGCTATTTCCTATTCGAGTCGATCGGCGAACCGATCCTGCGGCTCTATGGCTATGAAGCCGCCTTCGAGGATTTCGCCCGCCGTTACAACGACTATGGCGCCTGGATCGTGTTCTTCGCCGGGCTCACGCCATTCCCTTACAAGGTCATCACTATTGCCAGCGGCGTGACCCAGCTCAACTTCCTAGTGTTCATGCTGGCAAGCGTCGCCGCGCGAGGCTTGCGCTTCTTCGTGGTGGCGGCCCTGCTTTACTGGTTCGGGCCGCCGATCAAGGACTTCATCGAGCGCTATCTCGGTACCCTCTTCACCATTTTCGTCGTCCTGCTGTTTGGCGGATTCGTGCTCGTGCGGTACGTTTTCTGACATGACCGGCACGGCGCAGGCACCGAGACTGGTGATGACGGCGAGCGCCGTGGTGTTTCTCATCGCCACGGCGACCATCATCGCCGCACTCGCCTTCGAGCATATCGGCCGTTACGCGCCTTGCCCGCTCTGTCTTCAGGAGCGCTACGCCTATTATTTCGCGGTGCCGGCGAGCGCGATCGCCTTTGTGCTCGCGCAAGGCCGAAGCACGAAATTCGCGCGCCTCCTGCTTGTGCTGATCGCCGTCGCTTTCGCCGCCAATGCGGTGGCCGGCATCTACCATTCCGGCATCGAATGGAAATGGTGGGAAGGACCGTCGACCTGCGCCGGTGAAACGCCGATCGAATGGGGCGAGGGCGGTCTCGGCGAGCAGCTTGCACAGGCGCAGATCATCCGCTGCGACGAGGCGCCCTGGCGCTTCCTCGGACTCTCCTTCGCCGGCTGGAGCGCGGCGATCTCGGCTTTGCTCGCCGGCGTCGCCGCCTGGGGCGCGTCCAAGCAGCGCTGAGTCCGCTCAAGTCTCAATCAAGCGATGGTGATTAGCCGCGTTTGCAACGCGTTGCTATAGCGGGCGTGTAGGTCATACCGAAAGGCTCGCTGGCATGACGTTTGTTCGCTCGACCCTTCTCGCCCTTCTTGCTTGCTTCGCTCTGTTCGCTTCGCTGCCGGCATCCGCCGCCGAATGGAAAGATTTCGACGCCGCCGCCTTCGCCGCCGCGCAGAAGGAAGGCAAGCCGATTCTGATCGATGTGTTCGCCGCCTGGTGTCCGACGTGCCGCGCACAGAATCCGATTCTCGTGCAGCTGACGCGCGAACCCAAGTTCAAAGACATGGTCGTCTTCAAGGTCGATTTCGACGATCAGAAGGACGCTTTGCGGGCGTTCAACGCGCAGCGGCAAAGCACCCTGATCGTGTTCAAAGGCGAGCAGGAGACCGGCCGCTCGGTCGGCGACACCAATCCCGGTTCGATCGAAGCCCTGCTCGACAGCGCCCTCTAGGGGTCGCACTCACATGATCGCCACTCTGGGGCTTGCGCTTCTGGCCGGGGTTTTGTCGACGCTCTCGCCCTGCGTGCTGCCGCTTTTGCCGATCGTGCTGGGCGCGGCCGCAAGCGAGCACCGCTTGGGCCCGGCGGCGCTTGCCGCGGGCCTCGCCATTTCCTTCACCGCGATCGGCCTGTTCGTCGCCACGATCGGTTTTGCCGCCGGTTTCGATACTGGCTTCTTCCGCATGGTCGCGGCGATTCTCTTGATCGGCGTCGGCATCGTGCTCTTGGTGCCGAGACTGCAGGAGCAGTTCGCGCTTGCCGCGGCGCCGGTCAGCAACTGGGCGGGCGGCTATACCGATAACTTCGCGCCGAGCGGCCTCGCCGGGCAATTCGGACTCGGCCTTCTGCTTGGCGCGGTATGGAGTCCTTGCGTCGGGCCGACGCTTGGCGCCGCCTCGATCCTTGCCGCCAAAGGCGAGGATCTCGGCCAAGTGGCGCTCACCATGCTCGCCTTCGGCGTCGGCGCGGCGCTGCCGCTCCTGCTTATCGGCCTCCTCTCGCGCGAAGCCATGCAGCGCTGGCGCGCCAGGCTGATGGAGACCGGCAGGACAGGCAAGACCATCCTCGGCCTCCTGCTGGTGACAGTGGGGCTGCTGGTCGCCACCGATCTCGATAAGCGGATCGAGACGATCCTGGTCGACGCTTCGCCGGCCTGGCTGACGGAGTTGACGACGAGGTTCTGAGGACGATTACGGCTCGAGCTCGGTATCCCAGTAGAGATAGTCGAGCCAGCTCTCGTGCAGATAGTTCGGCGGGAACAGCCGGCCGTTGCGGTGCAGCTCGAACACCGTGGGGCGATACGGCCTCTGCGACGGGTGCATCTTCGCCTCTTCGGGAAGCTTGCCCCCCTTTTGCAGATTGCACGGAGCACAGGCGGTGACCACGTTCTCCCAGCGCGTCATGCCGCCTCTTGAGCGCGGCACGAGATGGTCGAAGGTCAGGTCCTGGTCGTCGCCGCAATATTGGCAGGTGAAGCGGTCGCGCAGGAACACATTGAACCGCGTGAAGGCGGGGTAGAGCGCCGGCCGCACGTAGTTCTTGAGCGACACCACGCTCGGCAGCTTCATTTCGAAGGACGGGGAGCGGACGGCGCGATCGTATTCGGAGACGATATTGACGCGGTCCAGGAACACGGCCTTCACCGCGTCCTGCCAGCCCCATAGCGACAGCGGATAGTACGACAGCGGCCGGAAGTCGGCGTTGAGTACGAGCGCGGGGAACGTGCCGGGGGCGGCCGATGCGGTTGCGACGTTCAAGGCAAAAGTCCTTAGCGTTACCCGTCGCACTCGGGATCGTTACCGCGCGGCATACTAAAGGGGCATGTCACGAATGTGAAGGCCCCTAGATACAGTGTCCCGTTCCCGGATTCAGCGGACTCGAATGTGGCTGGACCGTGGGCCCCTACGATCCCTGGGCGAGCTGAGCGGCGGCAAAAGCCTGCTTGAGGAAGGCCCCGCCAAGCCGCAAGCCCTCGCCGTCGATGCCATGGCCGATGCCTTGCGCCACGTGCCACTCGATCGCGAGCCCGGCGCGCGCAAGCTGCTCGCGGGCGATGAACATGGCCTCGATGGGGATCAGTTCGTCAATCTCGCCATGCACCAGCAGAATCGCCGGCGCTTCGGCGGGATTTGTCGGCAACGCCTCCACCGGCGCCAGCGCGCCGGAATAGCCGACGATCGCCGCGGGCGGAGGTTGGCGCGTCAGCCCGACACCGAGCCCCAGCATGGTGCCTTGGCTGAATCCGACCAGCGCGAGCGCGCGCGCCGGCAGATTGTGCCGTTCGAGCTCCGCGTCGAGAAACGCGTTGAGCGCAGGCGCGGCGTGCTTCACGCCGCGCGCCATCTCACCCGGATCGCGAAAGGTGAGATTGAACCATTGCCGCCCCATCGGCGACATGCCGCACGGCTCCGGCGCATGCGGTGAGACGAAGGCGGCATGCGGCAACGCCGTCGCCCATTCGCGGCCGAGCCCGATTAGATCGTTGCCGTCGGCGCCGTAGCCGTGCAGGAACACTACGAGCTGGCGCGCCGCACCGCCCACCGCCGGGGGCAATCTTGGTCCGTCGATCAGCGCCAAGGCCTAAGCGTTCTCCTCGGGCACATCGTCGGCGGAATGGGCGTTGAGCTGGCCGTAATTCTGCGCGCCGATATCGTTCAGGAGATTGAGCTGCGTCTCGAGATAGTTGATGTGGCCCTCCTCGTCGGCGAGCAATTCCTCGAACAGGTCCATCGACACGTAGTCCTCCTCCTTCCGGCAGCAGGCCCGCGCTTCCATGTAGAGCGCGCGCGCGGAATACTCCGCCTTCAGGTCGCATTCCAAGATCTCCTTGACGTTCTGGCCGATCATCAAGGGATCTAGATGCTGCATGTTGGGGAACCCCTCGAGGAAAATGATGCGGGTCACGAGCTTATCGGCGTGGTGCATCTCCTCGATCGATTCCTCGCGCTCCTTCTTGGCCAGCTTGGTGTAGCCCCAGTCGTCGAGCAGCCGGTAGTGCAGCCAGTATTGATTAACAGCGGTAAGCTCGCTGGTCAGGGCCTTGTTGAGATACTCGATGACCCGTGGATTCCCCTTCATTCTCCTGTCCTCCTCTCAACCTTGGGCGATCATGGCCTGTTCTTAGCCCTCAAGCTAGGGCTCTTCGTGGGCGCTGCGATGTTGCATGGCCGCCGCGGCGCTCGGTCCTTCCTCGTCATAGGCCACCATCAGCTTGGTGATCAGCGGCAGACAGCTCCCGCAAGACGGGCGCTTGCCCAGCTGCCGATAGATCAAGCCGGGGGTCAGCACGACCAGCGGATCCTTGGTGCGGAGCGCCCCCACGGCCTCGGCGATGTCCTTGGAGGTGATCATGGTACAGGAACAAACGATCATGCCCCTCTCTAAGCACGAAAGGCCGTTCTTTCGTCAACCGCGGCGCGCCGTTTTGCGAGATGAGGCAAGATGCCGGAGCCTGCCGGGCGGCGGTCGCCTTAAGGGCTGATTTGCCATATTTTTCCAGCACTTCCGCCTTAGCCCAGTCTTAAGCGATCTCTGCGATGCTCGGCCGGAATTCGACGGAAGAGGTGTGGGCAAGAGCGATGCGACCCGAAGATTTTCGGCCTGACGATCTATTCGCGCAGATTCAGGGGCTGGTCGATGGACTTGCCGCCGAGCGCACGGCGCGCGATGCCGCCGAGGCGGCGGACAAGGCCAAATCGGACCTTCTCGCCATGATCGGGTATGAGCTGCGCACGCCGATGGAGGCCGTCGTGGCCATGTCCGAGCTGCTTGTCGCGAGCCCGCTCGACCCGACCCAAGCCCGCTACGCCGAAACGCTCTATCATTCGTCGCGCGGACTGCTCGGCGTGCTCAACGACGTGCTCGACTTTGCCAGGCTCGAGGGCGGCCGCTGCGAGCTGGAACATGTCAATTTCGATCTGCACGATCTCATCCAGGGCGTGGGCGCAGTGTTGCAGACGCGCGCCAACGAGAAGAGTCTTACCGGAGGCGTCGATATCGGTGCCAACTGCCCGCACTTCATCGTCGGCGATGCAGCGCGGCTGCGGCAGGTTTTGCTGAGCCTTGTCGACAACGCGCTCAAATTCACCGCGCACGGTTCGGTGCGTCTGCATGCGAGCGCGACCGAGGCGGACGGGCGCCCGGTGCTTCGATTCGACGTTACCGACACTGGCGTCGGCCTGAGCAAGGCGATGCAGGAGCGCCTGTTCCAGCCTTATGTGCAGATCGACGGCAAGGCCTCCGGCCAGAGCGTCGCCGCCGGTCTCGGCCTGTCGATCGCGCAGAGGATTGCCACGCTAATGGGCGGCGAGCTCGGCTGCGAGAGCGTGGTCGGTCAGGGCACGCTGTACTGGTTTGTATTGCCGGTGGAAGGCGCACGCATGCCGGAGCCAGTGCCGCAGCCCGATAAGGAGCCGTCGCAGCACCGCACCCTCGAAGGCCACGTCCTGGTCGTCGAGGATAATGCCGTCAATCGCATGATGATCGTCACCTATCTCGATGAGTTCGGCGTCACCTACGACGTGGTGTCGACGAGCGGAGCGGCGGTGATGAATCTGGCGACGAACAGCTACGATCTCGTGCTCATGGACACCGCCATGACCGATCTCGACGGGGTGGAGACCGCGCGCCGGATCCGCGGCCTGAACGGGCCGGCCGCGAACGTGCCGATCGTGGCGGTCATCGCCCACGGCCGTACCGCCGATTGCGGCGCCTATCTTGCCGCTGGCATGGACGCCTATGTGACCAAGCCGATACGCGGCCGCGAGCTCTATGCCGTGCTCGCGCCGTTTCTCAGCGGCAAGGAAGAGCCGATCCTCAGGCTGGTGAAGGGCTGACCCCAACCTCTTGGTGCTTCACCGCTCAGAGATTATCGACCAGCACCCCGGCGAGCAGAATCAGATAGGCGATCAGCAATAGACCGAGCGCGTAGGCCGTGAAGAACGGCAGCGGCACGATCATGCCGAGGACGACGAGAGCGGCGATGACGATGGAGACGAGAAAGGTCTCCCGCCGCGGCGTGCTCAAGCGAATGTTCATTGGATCCCCCGTAGCCACGAGCGCTTGGTGGAAGCG
>DATICH010000177.1:0-11064 GCA_035456885.1 Methyloceanibacter sp. | reverse complement strand
GAGTTGTTCGGGCTCGACGCATCCTTCACCAATTCGGCGCTGTTCATGGTGATCGCCGCCGCGCTCATCACGCTTTTTACCGTCTATGCCATGCGCCGCGGCGCGCTGGTGCCGACGCGGCTGCAGTCGGTGGCCGAGATGTCCTACGAGTTTATCGCGAACATGGTGCGCGACAATGTCGGCACCGACGGGATGAAATATTTCCCGTTCGTGTTCACGCTGTTCATGTTCGTGCTGACGCTGAACATGCTCGGCATGGTGCCCTACTCCTTCACGGTGACGAGCCACATCATCGTCACCTTCGCGCTGGCTGCATTCATCTTCATCGGCGTCACCCTGCTCGGCTTCTGGAAGCACGGCGTGAAATTCCTCAAATTCTTCGTGCCCTCGGGCGTGCCTGTGGTGATGTTGCCGCTGCTCGTGATCATCGAGCTGATCTCCTATCTCACCCGGCCGATTTCGCTCTCGGTGCGGTTGTTCGCCAATATGATGGCGGGCCACACCATGCTGAAAGTATTCGGCGCCTTCGTCGTCGCGCTTGGCTTTCTCGGCGGCTGGGCGGCGCTGGCCTTCATGGTGGCGTTTACCGGCCTCGAAATTCTGGTGGCGTTCCTGCAAGCCTATGTGTTCGCCATCCTGACTTGCATCTATCTCAACGACGCTTTGCACATGCATCACTGACCAATCGTCACCCACTGCCTATCGAAGGAGAGACATCATGGATCCGGAAGCAGCAAAATTGATCGGTGCGGGGCTCGCCTCGATCGCTCTGGTCGGCGCCGGCGTCGGCATCGGCACGATCTTCGGCAACTATCTGCAGGGTGCGTTGCGCAACCCGTCGGCGGCACCGACGCAATTCGCCAATCTCCTGCTCGGCTTCGCTCTCGCCGAAGCCACCGGCCTGTTCGGCCTGGTGGTGGCGCTGATCATCCTGTTCGTGTTCTAGGCACAGCGGAAGCCTAGCTTCCGCAGGAGACGCCACCGGCCATGCCACAACTCGAACCGCTCGACTGGGCGCCGCAAATCATCTGGCTCGTCATCACCTTCGGCCTTCTCTATCTGCTGATGGTGAAAGTGGCGCTGCCGCGCATCGGCTCGGTGATCGAGGCGCGCGCGGCGCAGATCGCCAAGGATCTCTCCACCGCCGACAAGCTGAGGCGCGATACCGAGGAGGCGATTGCCGCCTATGAGCAGGCGCTGGCCGAAGCGAAGCAGAAGGCCCACGCCATCGTCGAGGCCGGCCGCAACAAGCTGAAGGAAGAGTCCGCCGCCGAGCGGTCCAAGCTCGAGGGCGAGCTTGCCAAGCTGAGCGCGGAGGCCGAGAAGCGCATCGAACAGGCCAAGCATTCGGCCATGCGCGAGGTCAATACCGTGGCGGCCGACGTCGCCTCGGACATCGTGCGCCAATTGATCGGCGTGGCTCCGGCCAAGGCCGAGATCGAGAAGGCGGTCGAAACCGCGCGGAAAGCTTAAGCCGATGGAATTCCTTGCCACAGCGGAATTCTGGGTCGCGGTATCCTTCTTCCTGTTCGCCGGGTTGGTGGTCTATTTCGGCGCCCACAAAAAGGTCGCCGAGGCGCTCGACACCAGAGCCGCGCGCATCGCCAAGGAACTCGAGGAGGCGAAACGCCTGCGCGTGGAGGCGGAGAAGGTTCTCGCCGATTACCGCCGGAAGCAAGCCGACGCGGTCAAGGAGACGCAGGCGATCGTCGACCTCGCCTCGAAGGAGGCCGAGATCCTCGCGGCCGAGACCCGCCGCTCGATGAAGGAGCAATTCGACCGGCGCATGAAGCTTGCCGAGGACAAGATCTCCCGCGCCGAGGCCGATGCCTTGCGCGAGGTGCGGGAAGCCGCGGCCGATGCGGCGGTAGCCGCGGCGCAGACCGTGATCGCCGCGAAGCTGACGCCGGAGACTGCCGATAAGCTGGTGAAGCAGGGCATCGAGGCGCTGAAGGGCAAGCTGAACTAGTTCTCTTCCGACGGGCTCAACCAGCGCCCGACTCTGCCCCAAAACGATTCCGAATCCGCCGCGGCTTCCGCCGGTGCCACGCGCCTCACCCGGTGACTGTTCTTGGTCTCTCCGACCAGAAGTCCGCTATAGATCCAGCCTTGCTTGCCGCTTTCGGGGTGCGTGACCTTTACCCAGCCGCGCTGACGATCGAGGACCGCAAGCTCGGCGCCCTTGGCGATCACGCCGAGTACCGACGACGACGACGCAGGCCGTTCGCGCATATTGACGAAAACCGAGGGCTGCACCGTGCCCAAGGCGTTCTCGCTCTCATCCTCGCCAGCTTCGGCTTTTCCGACCGTATTGGGCCGAGCGTCGCCGGATGAGGCGGCCGCCGCCTGCATCGCTTCTTCCGCACCGTCGGGCGAGGTCTCAACTGGAGAGTCAGCCGGCGCATCGGTCGGCGCGAGCTCCTCTGTCAGCTCGGCGCCGGAGCCAGGTGTTTGACCAACAACGGGTCCCAGGGCCCCGGTCATGCCGGCAGGTTCAAACGCCGCCGGCTCGGTGCCGGGCGCTGGTGGGGCGCCAGCTTGCGCGGCAGCCATCTGCGGGATCGCGCCCGGGACTACCGTCAGCAGGGTTTCAGCCTCGGCGATGACTTTATCGTCGGGGGCAATCAACGCGATGCGGAGCTTGAACTCGCCGGTCGCCCCGGCGGGTGGAACCAGTTTCAAATCCCCGATCTGATCCGGCCGCAGGTTCCATTCGCTCTCGCCATAGGGACGGCCCTCCGAGAAATTGCTGCCTTGCGGCAGGCCCCTGACGGCAATGACGCTGCGAGACGGCACGCCGTCGGTGCCGTCGAGCGCAATCGGAATAGTCACGGCCTCACCGGCGAATGCTTCGATCCGCTCAGGGACAGTGAGGACGGCGGAGATTTGGACCTGTGGCTCAGGAGCAGCAGCCGGGGGCGCAGGCTCGGTATTGCCGGTCGAGCCTAGCCATAGGCCTCCCAGGATGAGGCTCAGCAGAACCACGGGCGCAACAACCAGCCCGGCAATCAGGCTGGGCTGCAAGGCCCTTCTACTCAGCTTCGGAGCCCTCGCATTGGCCGTCCGTGCAGCTACCGGCTGCGCTGCTCGCGGCGCATCGGCCGGTCGCGGAGCCGCTTGCCGTGGCTCGGTGGCATAAGCAAATCGCTGCGCGATCGGCTTGGGATTTTCCAGAACGCCGGGCGGATATCGTCCCGCCGCCCTTGCGGCGTCAGATTTGAGCTTAGGTCGCCCCATTAAGACTCACAGGCGTTTGACAGTTTCCCTCTACTGTCAGCCTAGCAACGGGGCCGACCGATTTCTTGGCAGCAAAGTGGAAACAGCGAGGCGGTTTTCTGGCCGCCACCCGCAAAAGCTAGCCGAAGGCGCTGGGGGCGCAGTCCTGCGGTTTCATCTCAGCCGCCGTCTGGACGCCGTGCAGCGCCATCGCCAGCTGGTCGAGGGCCTGGAGGGTCTCGTGCAAGGCCACCGCGACCCCGTCCGGCGGCGCCGACGGCAGCTCCTCGGCGAAGGAATAGTCGCGCAGGATCTCGAGCGCCCGCTCCATGGAGCGGACAGAGTCCTCGTGCCTCAGGATGTTGTTCCTGGTGGTGATCTCGTGCCAGTCGAGCACCTTGGCGAGCATGTTGTCCGCCCCGTTGGCCTTGCGCTTGACCCGATCGCGTAGCCTCGTCGCGCGGTCGATGGCCCGCCGCAGGCTGGCGATTCCCGCCTTTCGCTGATCGATATCCTCGCGGACCGTGCGCTCGATCAGAGCGTCGATGTCGAGCGAGGTTACGTCCTGTTCGGCGTGGATGATCAAGCCGAGCTTTTGCGCGATGATTTCGACGGCGCTGGCATCGAGATTGCTGAGCTGCGGCTTGTCGATCTCGCCGGTCCGGTCGTATCGCTCGCGGCGGTCCGGATCGGAAAGGACGGAATAGGCTTCAGCCAGCTCCCCAAACGCCTGGACCGACCCACCTGCGTCAGGATGCGAGGTCTTGGCCTTGCGCCGATAGGCCTTCTGGATTTCGTCCCGGGGCGCCGCGCGCCGAATCCCCAGGATTTGATAGAGGTCCCTCACCAAACTTGCCCCGCGCTCGATACTCTCCGGACGTTGACGTCCGGGCGTCCCATTTCAGGCCCCTTTGATGGAGCCGCTTTGTGTCTTGCGCATGGCAACGCGCATAGCCCGGCCAGGGTTGCGCGGCGAGGCGTTAAAATCCGAACAGCGCCCGGGTGAAGTCGTTGCTGGAGAAGTTTCGCTGGCGGCGCCGATTGTTGGGCCGCCAATCCTCGGCCACGACCTCGCCGCCGGCGCCGAAGAATTCCGACGGCAAAGCTTTGCCGTCGAGTGCAGACAACATTCTTGAATCGTGGCCATACAGGTCTCTAAAGGAGGATAAGGATCCGTCTTCATTCACCCGCAGGGTGAAATACGTGACGTAGACAGGAACCTTCCGTTCGAGCGGAACCTGATTGTCGTCGCCCCCGAAAAACGCGGATTGCACTTGCGCCGAGCTCCAGCCGTTGGCGTGCCGCATTATGATCTCGGCCAGTTGGTCGGGATTTTGCACCCGCATGCAACCGTGGCTCTCCGCGCGAACGGCATTGTTGAATAAGTGTTTCTGCGTCGTGTCATGCATGTAGACGTCGTGCGAGTTCGGGAACAGGAACTTCACCTTGCCGAGCACATTGCTCGGACCGGGCGGTTGAACCAAGTCGAAGCTGCGGAGATCGTGACGACTCCAATCGATTTGATCGGGATCGACGACCCGGTTGCCGACTTTGATGCGCAAGCCGTGGCGGTGAAGCACCGAAGTGTCCCATCCGCCCCCGAAGAACCCGCCGCCGCCCTGACCGAAATAGGGGGCGATTTCCTCGTTCTTGATCGAGTTGGGGACGTTCCAATAGGGATTGAAAACCACCGTCTCCATCTCGTCGGATAAAACCGGCGTCTGGGTATTGGGCTTGCCGACCACCACCCGCGCGCTGTGGATGACCTCGCCCTCGTCGACCACCCGGAGAGTGAACTCGGGGATGTTGACCGTGGCGTAGAATGCGCCGAGGTCGTGCGGCAACCAGCGCCACCGCTCCATATTGACGAGGATCTGGCGAATCCGCGTCTCGCTTCCCACCGGCTCCGCCGCACGCTGGCCGCCGTTAAGAAGACGCCGGGTGCCGGGACCGACCATGCCGTCGGCGGCGGTGCCGCGTGAAGCCTGATACTCGCGCACCGCGTCGAGCACGGCCTCGTCGAATCGCGTCTCGTTCGAGCCCGCCGGCAGATTGAGGCGTTTCCTGAGCAGCGCGACCTGCTCGTGCTCCACGCCGAATTTCAGCACCGGGCCATCGGGGATGATGACGACGTCGGTCTTGACTTCCTCGGTCTTGCCGCCCCTGAGCTCGAGCAGCTTTTGCCGCAGGGCTTCGAACTGGGGCTGGTCGGGCTGGAAGCTGCGCAGATAGGCTCCGGCATCCGACCTGATGGCAATCGAGGCGAGCACCTCCGCCGGATCCGGCAGAGCCAGGCTCGGGTCGAGATTCTTGCTCAAGCGCAGCGGCTCGATGCGTCCGCCGCGGGCATCCTTGGCATAGTCGAGCGCCGCATAGCTGAGTTTCATCTCAGCCTCGGCAAGCCATTCCCGCGCGCTCGGGTCCGCGGCATCGAAGCTCGCGGGATCCGGGAGCGGATAGTCGGACGCGCGCAAGCCGTAATCGTCGGCCTTGGCGATCTCGGCCATGGCGATCTTGGCGCGCTCGTTGAGGCCCTTCTCGTCGACCCAGAGCAGGCGCTGGTCGGGAACGGCGTAATAGTCCAAAAGCGCATCCTTTTGGACCTTGTGGACGCCGGAATCACCGGGCTTGGCGGACACCAAACCCTGCACCCCAATGCGGACAGCTTCGGTCTTGGTGATGAGATTGTCCGGACCGTCAGGCTCGGCGGCCAACGCGGGCAGACTGAACCCCGCCGCCAAGAGCAGCCCCACTAGGATTGGCTTCATCGTTGCTCCCTCGCAAACCGTCTTGAAGCGTGCCCCAAGTCTGAAACCTAACACGAAATGGGGCGCAAATTTGGACTCAAAAGGCAGATTCTGCTCGAAATTCCCCCGAATTTCGTTCTAGCCGGCCCCGGCAACGTTGCGCTCGAAGGCGACAAACACTTTGTAGTCCTGGGGCCGGGTCCCCACGACGATGGGGAAGGCGATTTCCCGCACCATGGAGAAATAACCGGCAGGCGCGTTTGCCGGGATGGTGGTCGAGATGTTCGTCTTGTCGGTGGCGAGCGTGTTCTGCTGGGCGCCGGCGACGCGAATATTCACGCCCATCGTCACCGTGCCGGGGGCGCCTTTGGGTCCGAGCAGCACTCGCCCGGCAAAGCCGTATTTGACGATCACGCGATCCGAGTAGAGCGTGCATTCGCGCGCCATCTTGGTGATCTCGCCGCGATGGACGACGGCCGCCTGATCGCCGACATGGCCCGGCTGGTAGATCGTGAGGAGCCGGTCGCGCGGCCAAGCCACCACTTGCGGGCAATTGGCGCTCTGGCCCGCCGGGAAATCGGTCCCGGTATCGGCTTTGGCGGTCTCAAGCAGCCGGTCCTCGTTCACCGCCGAAGCGGAGATGTCTTCCTTGCCCGACCCGAAGGGGTTGGAGAAGTTCGACACGGCGCAGCCGGCGACGACGGCTGAGGCCGCGAGCAGCCCGGCAAGGGCTGTTGGGGCTCGCCATTTGAACGCTTCGCTACGCCTCACCTGATCCCGTCCTCGGCTTGACATGCCAGGCCCTCCCGCCTGATATGCCCGCTCGACCCTGGAATTGCTTTTGAAAAATCGCGAGTTGCCGGTTTCCCCGAGTTTGCGCGCCAAACTAGCCATAGTCTTACGGCGCGACAAGGCTAGACTGGAAGCGGCCAGACCAAGCGCTCCGAGACGCCAATGAGCGGCACGAACAAGGCCAATGGACGGCAGCGGGGCCGCCCTCCCCTGACGATCTATCTCGCGGCCCCGCGCGGGTTCTGCGCCGGGGTGGACCGCGCCATCCAAATCGTCGAGCTTGCGCTCGCCAAATATGGCGCCCCCGTCTATGTGCGCCACGAGATCGTACATAATCGCTACGTGGTGGAGAGCCTTAAGGCCAAGGGCGCTATTTTCGTCGAGGAATTGGACGAAATCCCGGATACCGAGGCGCCCGTCGTGTTCTCGGCGCATGGCGTACCGAAGGCGGTGCCGGAGGCGGCGCAGGCGCGCAATCTGTTCTATCTCGACGCCACTTGTCCGCTCGTCTCTAAAGTCCATGTCGAGGCTGAGCGCCAGTTCGCCACGGGCCGCGAAATCCTGCTGGTGGGGCACGCGGGTCATCCGGAAGTGATCGGCACCACCGGCCAATTACCGGAAGGCGCCGTGCATCTGATCGAGACGGTGGACGACGCGCGCGGCTTCACTCCGCGCGATGCCGACAAGCTCGCGGTCATCACTCAGACCACGTTATCGGTCGACGACACCAAGGAGATCGTGAACGTGTTGAAGGAGCGCTTCCCGCGCATGGTCACGCCGCGCAAGGACGACATTTGCTATGCCACGACCAACCGCCAGGAGGCGGTCAAACGGATCGCACCCGCTTGCGAGCGCATGATCGTGGTGGGATCGCCGAACAGCTCGAACTCGCTGCGTCTGGTCGAGGTCGCCGAGCGTGCCGGCTGTCCCTATGCGGTGCTGATCCAGCGCGCCAGCGAGATCGATTGGCGCATGTTCGACGGCATCAGCCGGCTCGGCGTCACCGCCGGAGCTTCGGCACCCGAGGTGCTGGTCGACGAGATCATCGACGCCTTCAAAGAGCGTTTTCACGCCAAGGTCGAGACCGTCACGACGGCGGAAGAAAACATCGCGTTCAAACTGCCGCGCGAGCTCAGAGAGATGCCGGCACTCTAGATGGCCGTCTATACCGACGTCTCCGACGAGGAGCTCGAAGCCTTCATCGCCAGCTACGCCATCGGCGCGCTGACCTCGTTCAAGGGCATTGCCGAGGGGGTCGAGAACTCCAACTATCTGGTCCACACCGAGAGCGGGCCTTACATCCTGACGCTTTACGAGAAGCGGGTCAGCCCGCACGACCTGCCCTATTTCCTCGCGCTGATGGAGCATCTGGCCGCGCGCGGCATATCCTGTCCGCTGCCGGTGCGCGACCGCGAAGGCAACGCCCTGAAACGGCTCGCGGGGCGCCCTGCCGCCCTCATTACCTTCCTGGAGGGCCTTTGGGTGCGCCGCCCGAGCATCGAACATTGCGCGGGGCTCGGCGAGGCGTTGGCGCGTTTCCATCTCGCGGGCAGCGACTTCCCCATGTCCCGGGCGAACAGCCTGTCCCTGCCCGGCTGGCAGGCGTTGTTCGCCTCGATCGGCAGCGGCGCCGACAAGATCAAGCCGGGTCTTGCCGGTGTGATGGAGAAGGAGCTCCGCCATCTCGAAACCCATTGGCCGCGAGATTTGCCGCAAGGGGTAATCCATGCCGACCTGTTCCCCGACAATGTGTTCTTCCTCGGCGACAAGGTCTCCGGCCTGATCGACTTCTATTTCGCCTGCAACGACATGCTCGCTTACGATTTGGCGGTGTGTCTCAACGCGTGGTGCTTCGAGACCGACGGCAGCTTCAACGTGACCAAGGCCCGCGCGCTGCTCCAGGCCTACGAGAAGGTGCGTCGGTTGAGCAAGGCCGAGTTCGACCGGCTGCCGTCTCTGGCGCGGGGCGCTGCATTGCGATTTCTGCTGACGCGCAGCTACGATCTGATCAACACCGACGCGGGCGCCCTGGTGAAGACCAAGGACCCCAGCGAATATCTGCGCAAGCTGAGATTCCATCAGCGGGTGAAATCGGCGCGTGAATATGGACTTGGAGAGGACTGAGCATGCCGGCGCGGCCGAAAGTGGTGATCCACACAGACGGCGCCTGTTCGGGAAATCCCGGACCCGGCGGCTGGGGCGTGATCCTCGAATCCGGAGCGCACCGCAAGGAGTTGAAAGGCGGCGAGACGCTGACCACCAACAATCGCATGGAGCTGATGGCGGCGATCATGGCGCTCGAAGCCTTGAAGGCGCCGTCCGACGTCGATCTCTATACCGACTCCAACTATCTTCGCGGCGGCATCACCAGCTGGATCAAGGGCTGGAAGAAGAATGGCTGGCGCACCGCCGACAAGAAGCCGGTGAAGAACGCCGAGCTTTGGGAGCGGCTGGAGAAGGCCTCGCTGCCCCACGCGGTTCGCTGGCATTGGGTCAAGGGCCATGTCGGACATGACGCGAACGAGCGGGCCGACGAACTGGCGCGCGAGGGCATGGCGCCGTTTCTCGAGTCGCGCCGGCGGAGCACTTAGGCCTACAGCCGCTCCAGCAGCTTGGCGGCGGTGCTCTCGACCGCCACCCCGGGCGAGTCCTCGACATTCAGTGCCTTGACCACGCCGTCCTCGACCAGCGCCGCATAGCGTTTGGAGCGCGTGCCGAGCCCGATTCCCGAGCCGTCGAAATCCATGCCGATCTTCTTGGTGAACTCGGCATTGCCGTCGGACAGGAACAGCACTTTGCCCTTGCCGCCGGACTTCTCCGCCCAGGCAGCGAGCACGAAAGGATCGTTCACGGCGACGCAGACGACGCTGTCGACGCCGTGCTGCTTGAATTCGTCGGCGCTCTCGATGAAGCCCGGCAGGTGCTTCAAATGGCAGGTCGGGGTGAACGCGCCGGGCACCGCGAACAACACCACCTTCTTGCCGCCAAACACTTCGGCAGTGGTCAAGCTCTTGATGCCGTCGTCCTCCATTACTCTGAAGGTTGCCTCGGGCAGGCGATCTCCCATCGCGATAGCCATGGATACTCTCCTCGGACTTGGCGTGCGGGCGGCACCATAGCCGGTCCGTCCCTCGCGGCCAAGGAGTGCCCTACTTGGCCGTCCAAACCGTGGCGGTCGAACCCTGGTCGGAGACCAGAGTTAGCGTCAATGGCTTGCCTTTGATGGCTGCCGCTTCGGCCGGCGAGGCGAAGCTGACGGCGAAGCGCTGCTTGCCGTCGGCAAGCGGCCCGACCGGCCGCGGCACGGGAACGAAGACATCTCCGCCGTCGATAAAGAGGTCGGTTCCGGTCGCATCCTGAGCAAAGGCGGCATCGACGATCAGCTCGGACGCCTTGCCGGCGAACTTGGCCTCGACTGCCTTCACCTCCGGCAAGATGCCGGGAGCGCCCTCTTTCGGCACGCGGGCGAAGAAGGTCTCGATCAGCGCCGCGTCGCCTTTGCCGGCGTTTGCGCCAAGGGTGAGGCGGAGCGACACCTCGTTCGGAATGCAAAGATCCTTGCAGAGACCATAGTCGAAGCCGAGCCTGAGCGTGACGGGCTCATCTTCCCGCTCGGGCGTGATCTTGATCGGAAACACGACCTCGTCGTCATAGCCGATCGCCCAGCCATCCGCCTCGGCGAAGCGGTGCGGCGCGGGATAGAGCACCTTGGCATGTTTCAGATTGGTCGATCCGGTCCAGTCGAAACCCGGGGGCACTCCCGAATCGCCGGGGTTCTTCCAATAGGTCTTCCACTCGGGATTCATGCGCAGCTGGATCCCTGCCATCAGCACCGTTTTGCCCTCGCGCTCGACAGTGGCAGAGACGAGTCTGACCTTGGAGTTCGTCGAATCGACCCAAGGCGAGGCGCTGGAGCCGACACCGAGCGCGCCCCCGGCAGCCACGGTGGTAAGCGCGAGTCCAACGCAGATGAGCGCAGCGATGCGCGAAAAGGAGGCAAATTTCATTCTCACATCCGGCGGTCAGGTTTCGGCGCAACTCTAGCGGCAGGAATGCCGCTACGCGACTTGCAGGACGGCAAGTCGCCTCACTCTTTCGTGAGGCACAATGCGGCGAAAATGCCTCGTCTGGCGTTAATCGAACGAGGCCCCCTTCCAAAGGCGCAGAACTGCTGTAGTCTTGTCCAATGGCAACTCGTAGCGCAAAGAGCCGATCGCAGCGCGCAGCATATCTCGACGGTCAACTGCTGATCGCCATGCCGGCGATGGGCGATCCGCGCTTCGCGCGCGCAGTGATTTATATGTGCGCC
>DATICH010000176.1:0-3013 GCA_035456885.1 Methyloceanibacter sp. | reverse complement strand
TCGTATTTCTTGAGCTCTTCCTTGTTGTTCGGATCGACCATGACGCCTTCGGGCGTGATGATGCTCGCCTGCTGCAATGGCCTGGGGGAGAGGGCAACCGGTTCGGCGTGAATCGGAGGAACGACGGCGATACTCGCGAATCCGACCAACGCCGCGAGGGCCAGAATTCTTCCGATCGCTTTTTGAGAGCGCGTTATTGCTGTTGCATTGAGCATCGCGTCAAGAAAGTCGCCCTGAAGCGGTGACGAGGATGCCGTCGGCATTCGGGTAAAAGGGGCCGGCGCGAGGCCGGCCCCATATTGATCTCTTAGCCTTTGCACTCGTCCATTTCGGCCATCGCCTTCTCGGCGGCCTCCTTGGAATCGTATTCTCCCATCATCTTCATGCCCGGGGTCATCTCGGTAACGACCGAGCATTTGTGGCTCGTGGTGTCGAGGCCGACAAAGTACTTCCCGCCCCCAGTCTCCACGGCCAACGCCGGTGTGGCGAATGCGCCGATCAGAACGGCGGCGAATAGATGCTTCCTCATTGCTTGTCTCCTTGGACTTGCGGAACGGCAAGCCAGAGATAGAGCACGTCTGTTGGTGGCCTACCAATCAATTGTCGGTAAGCAGGGCTCACGCCGCCTCTCAAACCGGTTACCTCGCTATATTTTCAGCCAGCGAGACATGCCCTCAATATCCGAGGCATGCATCGGCTACCGGCTCCGCGCGCCCGATCGATGCCTCGTGCTCGTATGTCCGCTATTGGCGTCTAGCGGACATCTGATGTGCCGATTTATCCCCACTCTCAAAACTCACTTATCATGCATTCACCTCGTCCTTCTGAAGGGGTTCTCGCGAGGCGTCGTGATGAGTGGGACTGCCGAAGCTCTTCGTAGACCGGTTCAAGAATGGCGCGATGAAAGTCGTGGGCCACATAAAACGCTACTCGGTCCACCGCGCCGCTCGTCAATTGAGCACCTCCTTCCCCCTACGAAACTCATAGAGAGTGCGCCAAGCGACTAGGCATTGTCCCCCGATTGTCGGTAAGGGAACCATTCACCCAGCATTCCACAAGAGATGCCTACTGCCAACAAGACTTCAGCCCTTGGCCACCGAGCGGCCGCGCGTTGTTTGATGACTGCTCATGATCTGCAGCCGACGTTCCGCGGGTTTCTGCCGGATTCGTCCTCGCAATTCCACGCTGCTGTGGCCCACCCATCCCTCCGCGCGCGAGACCGGCGGGTTCTATCCCAGCGCGTCGAGGCGCTTGCCGCTGTTACCGTATACACCTTTCGCCAAGGGAGAGATGGTAAGGTGCGATTGCCGCCGCTTGGATCGAGAGCCCCATGTCGCAACGCTCAAGACAAGAGGACGAGGTCTTCAACCAGAGTCCGCCTTTTGCGGATGTGAATCTGTTCACGTCGGATCGGGCGTTGGGCGAGGCCGTTGCGCGGGAAGGCGCCTCCTCGGCGCGTGCCGGCCTCGAGGCCTTCGGCGCGCTGACGGGCAGCGCCAAGGCGCTCGAGCTGGGGCGTCTCGCCAATGACCATCCGCCCCGGCTCAGGAGCTTCGACCCACGAGGGCGGCGCATCGACCGCGTCGAGTTCCACCCCGCCTATCACGAGGTGATGGCAATCAGCACGGGTCAGGGGTTGCATTGCTCGACCTTCGAGCATCTCGAGACGGGAGAGCAACCGCGGCCCGGCGCGCATGTCGCGCGCTGCGCCGGAAGCTACATGGCGGCGCAGATGGAGCCCGGCCATTGCTGCCCGATCACCATGACGCATGCGGTCGCGGCGTCGTTGCGCCATGCGCCGGAGCTCGCGCGGCACTGGTTGCCCAAGATCGTCGTGCGCGATTACGATCCGAGTCCGCGGCCCGCGGAGGCGAAGCGGGCGGTGACCTTCGGCATGGGCATGACCGAGCGTCAGGGTGGCACCGACGTGCGCGCCAACGCCACGCGCGCCGAGCCGATCGCTGGCGCGGGATGCGGCAAGCCCTATCGCATCACTGGCCACAAATGGTTCCTGTCGGCGCCGATGTCCGATCTCTTTCTCGTGTTGGCGCAGGCAAAGGGCGGCCTGTCCTGCTTTCTACTGCCGCGGCTGCGTCCCGACGGCAGCTTGAATGGGTTGCGCCTGCTGCGGCTCAAGGACAAGCTCGGCAACCGGTCCAACGCCTCCTCCGAGGTCGAATTCGATGGCGCCGAAGGCGTGCTCGTCGGCGAGGAGGGCAGGGGGATCGCCACCATCATCGACATGGTCACCTTCACCCGGCTCGACTGCGCCGTATCGTCGGCAGGGTTGATGCGGCAGGCTCTGGCGCGGGCGATTCACCACGCAGGCTATCGCAGCGTGTTCCAGAAGAAGCTGATCGATCAGCCGCTGATGACTCAAGTTCTCGCCGACATGGCGCTCGATGCGGAAGCCGCCACCGCGCTCGCTTTCCGGCTCGCGCGCGCCTTCGACGCCGGCGAGGACGAAGGTGAAGCGGCCTATCAAAGGCTGATGACGCCGGTGACGAAATACTGGGTCTGCAAAACCGCGCCGGCGCTGGTCGGCGAAGCGATGGAGTGCATGGGCGGTAATGGCTATGTGGAGGAGGGCGGCTTCCCGCTGCTCTACCGGGAGGTGCCGGTCAACGCGATCTGGGAAGGCTCGGGCAATGTCATGTGCCTCGACGTGCTGCGCGTGATCGACAAGGAGCCGGAAACCGTCGAGCGTGTCATGGCCGATCTTGAAGATGCGGCAGGCGGCGATGCGCGGCTTCGGTCCGCGGCCGGAAGCGTGCGGGGATTGCTGGTGGAATGCGCGCGTAACCAGCGCGCTGCACGTCTCTTGGTCGAGCGGCTTGCGGGACTGGCGGCGGCCGCGCTGCTCCTAGAGCATGCGCCGAAGGCCATCAGCGACGCGTTTCTCGCCACGCGGCTTACTGGCGGCTGGCGCAACACCTATGGTGCGGGTTCTGCGCACGCCGACACGCGCGCCATTCTCGCCCGCGCCGCGCCAAGTCCCGGCTGATACTCGGTT
>DATICH010000175.1:0-10622 GCA_035456885.1 Methyloceanibacter sp. | reverse complement strand
CGGATCCTGTGGCAATTCCGCCACCAATTCCCCGCGGAGATGTGCTTTCAATAGCTTTGTTCTCAGTGAGTTCAGTACCACTACGCGTATCTGTATGGGGGCTAGTATGCGTATGCGTTTGATCGCCGTCCTGGCGGTCCTCATGACGTCGATGGCGCTTGGGGGCTGCTTCCATCATCAAGCCGCAATCGTCCAGCCCGAGCCGCTTCCGCCCTTGAAATAGGGTCGGGGGAAAGCTCGTCGCATTTCTGTGACGTCGCTTGCTCGAAGGGCTCACGCCGCTCGGTGCAAAGGCCCGCTATTCCACGGCAACACAGCGGAACCGAACCTCGTAATCATCCGCATCAGGCAGAATCGAGAGCTGCTGACCCTTGGCATGGCAGTACTCGCCAGCCTTCCTGATTGCCTCGGTATCCGATTTGGGGGCGTAGGTGAGGCTATACACTCCGGGATATGTCTCTTTGACTTGACTGATCGGAGCACTGGCACAGGCCGCCAACCCGGTACAGCCGGCCACGACGGCTGAGGCCACGATGCGCTTCGACGCCGCGGCCCGGAACTTTGAACGCCCGCGCAAGTCTCGCCCCTGCAAGCCCATAGCACCCGCTTTCAAAATCGCCGAGACCGCAGAAGCGCTTTGGCGCGCGCCGCGCGGCAAGCCGATCGCGGCGGAAGCATAGCACGCTTCTCTCGCGCTCACGCTGCTCGACAGCGAGGTGTCCTTCGAGGAACGGCGCTGGCGGATGGGGAGGGATTCGAACCCTCGAGACGCTTGCGCGTCTGCCGGTTTTCAAGACCGGTGCCTTCAACCACTCGGCCACCCATCCTTGCAGGGATTGCAAGAGGTATGTGAGGCAACAAATCGGAAACTGCAACCGGATTGCAACCGCAATGGTCAGTTACCCTCGCGCTTAAAATAGCGGGTTGGCTCGCTCGCGGTTGAGGTTGTAACTCAGCCTGATCTTTCCATCACTCCGGGACGTCACGCTCGCTGCACCAGTCAGCCGATTATGCTATTCTGATTTGCGGTCACAGCGGGGGGTAGCTCAGTTTTTGGTAGAGCAGTGGACGGATAATCCACGCACGGTGGTTCGAATCCATCCCCCCCGACCAACCCGGATCGCTTCGCCCCTTTTATTGCCTGCCTCGCCCAACAAGAGAGGCACATAGGGCCCACTCGAAGTCGCTCTCGCTAACACGGCACGCGCGGGCCGTCCCGCACGCAATGCGATTCACTCTAGCGGCGAACAGGGCTCCGACACTGGCTTTTCGGAACTCGCACGCGCATTAGGGGCTTGTCTTTTGACGCCCTACACGCTCCTTGATAGTGCCCATGAACCGCAAGCCAGACCCTTACGGCCGGGACGCCACGCGCCCCCTGTTCATTCCGCTCAAGGGCTGGGGGCAGGTGGCCCAACGAGTATGGACCGAAAGCGGCCGCGACAACCTTTACGTTGTTGCCGCCGGCTGCGCTTTCTATGCGCTGTTCGCTGTGTTCCCGGCATTGTCGGCGCTGGTCGCCCTTTACGGACTCACCGCCGAACCGGCCACCGTCGAGCAACAATTCAGCATGCTCAAATCCGTGCTGCCGGCGCAGGCCTACGACATCGTCATCGAGCAGATCCGCCGCCTTTCCGAAGCGTCGGGCCATTCGCTCGGCTGGGGACTGGGTCTCAGCCTCGGATTTGCGTTGTGGAGTGTCGGCAACCTGGTGCAGTCCCTATTTGCGGCACTCAATCTTGCTTATGAGGAACCGGAGCGGCGGAGCACGCTTCGCTTCTATCTGAGCGCCTTCGGCTTCGCGCTGCTTGGCATAGTCAGCGGGATGCTGACCCTGCTTGCCTTGGTTTACGTCCCGATCCTGTTCGCCTATGCGGGTTTTTCTTCCGCCTTCGAGTTTCTGGTGAGGTTGCTGCGCTGGCCAGTCCTGGCACTTTTCGTGTTGGTCAGTCTTGCGCTGCTTTACCGCTACGGTCCCTGCCGCCACAGCGCAAAATGGCGATGGGTCCTGGTGGGCTCGTTCTGCGCCACGGCGCTTTGGCTGATCGCTTCCGCCGGCTTCTCCTACTATGTGTCGCACTTCGCCAATTACGACCGCATCTACGGCTCGCTCGGCGCGGTCGTCGTGCTGTTGTTCTGGCTCTATCTCTCCTTCTACATCGTGCTGCTCGGCGCCGAGCTCAATGCCCAGCTCGAATTGCAGACGGCGCAAGACACGACGCGGGGAGACGAGCGTCCGATGGGCAAGCGCGGGGCTTTCGTCGCCGATCACGTGGCGGGCGGGGCCGACGGTAACACCGGACCCAAGAGCGCGGTTGCCGCCGATCCTGCAAAAGCCAAGCCGGGGGCGCGCTAGACTTGGTCGGGCGCGCTGCGTCTGAGCCGCCGTCGCACCAAGCCGGCGAACACAACGAAGAGCGCGCCCAGCGTGGCGCCGATGATCCACACCGTATGCGCCGAAGTGGGATCGAGATGGGCGGTAAAGATCGGATCCTTGGCGATGATCTCGCCCGCGATCCAGCCGAGCAGGGCGGCGCCCGCCCAGACGATGATCGGGAAACGATCGAGCATCGCCAACACCAGCGTGGCGCCCGCCATGATCAGCGGGATACTGACGGCAAGCCCGAATATCAACAGCGCAATATTGTAGGGAGCCTCAAATCGCTCGGCGACGGCGGCGATGGCGATGACGTTGTCGAGACTCATCACAACGTCGGCGATGGCGATGATCTTCACCGCGCGCCAGAGATTTTCCACAGGCTCGATCTCGCCCTTGCCGTTGCCGTTTTCCTCTGGGGCGAGCAGTTTCACCGCGATCCAAAGCAGCAGCACGCCGCCAACCAGCTTGAGATAGGCCACCTTCATTAAAGTGGTCACGAGGCTGGCGAAGATGACGCGCAAGCTGATGGCCACCCCCGTACCGAGGATCACGCCCCATACGCGCTGTCTTGGCGGCAGCTTGCGGCAGGCAAGCGCGATCACCACGGCGTTGTCGCCGGAAAGCAGAATGTCGATCCAGATGATCTGTAGTACGGCCAGCCAGAAGCCGGGTTGCTCCACGATCATTGTTTGATTCGCCCCTCTCCCCGCACGGCGCGTCTTATCCGCCTAGCCTGGCCTGCCGGCCGCATACCCATTGCCGCTAAAAACGGCAAGGACAAGACCGGATATATGCCTTTTGGAACAAGATTGAAGGTGTCGAGAGGAGGGGTAGTACAGCTTGGCGTCGCACAAGTTTTCCTCGGGATTTTTCCTCCGAGGACAAGCGGCAAACGATGGCTTATGCTCGATTTCGTCTGTCAAGCGAATCGGGCTCGGGCCCATCTTACGGGGAAGAAACGATGTCTCTTGATCCAGTTCTGCTCAATCCGCTGATTGCCTTGATCGCCGGCATTCTCATCCTGCTCATGCCGCGACTGCTCAACTACGTGGTCGCTATCTATTTGATTGCGATCGGTATCATCGGCCTTGCCAACCACCTCCAGTAATAGTCCCCAAGCACGCGTGGACCTTGTCCTGTAGTGAATTAACCCTGCAGGCGCTTGCCGTAGTAAGCGCCTGCTCGATAATGTCGGAAAATTGGGGCATACCCAACTAGAAACGCCGCCGCCGATAGCTTATAGTTCGTTTCATTCACGCCCACGACCTAGCGGTAGAGCGCTCGCGCGACGCGGAATCGATTCCGCAAGGATCTGGGCATTGGGGCCACGGGCGGGGGAATTCGCCCCCGCGACAACAACATCGCGTTTCGCCCGAGCGAAGCGTTGCGGCACGGTAGGGCACCGTAAGTTTGGACAAAGCTGACGACCAAGCCGAGCGGTGCAGTGTCAAGAGGGAAGAGAATTCCATGTTGGGATTCCGACCGAGCCAATTGTTGCTTTGCCTGGTTGCGGTGCTGGCGCTGCTCGGCGCGTTTGGTGCGCGCGCGGGCTTCACCATCGAACCCGGATTGCGCGGGTCGCAGACCGAGCTGGCCTCACCTCAGTTACTCGAGGTGGCTGGCAAGGCGGAGCAGCGTGAGGGCTATATCTGGTCGGCCACGCGCATCGAGTCGGGCATACGGCTGCGTGGCTCGGTGCCAAGCGATGAACATCGCCGCACCGTGCTCGGCATGGTCAAGGCTCACTTTCCCGACCTCGACGTGGAAGACCGGCTCAAGGTCGCCGACGGGGCGCCGCCGCAGGATCAATGGCTCGGCGCGGTGAGTTTCGGCTTGAAGCAGCTTTCGCATTTGAAGCGCGGCTCGGTGCGACTTTTCGATGTCACGCTCAAGTTGGACGGCGAGGCGCGGAGCGCCACCGACTACATTGAGGTGAAGAAGGCGCTCGTCGGACCGGTGCCGACCGGCCTGATCGTCGCTAATGCGAACGTTCGGCCACCTATTGCCGACCCATTCGTGTTCGTCGCCGATCTTGGCACCAATGCGTTGAGCCTGTCCGGCAGCGTGCCGAGCGAGGACGCGCGCAAGCAGGTGCGTGATTTGTCTCGCCAGTTGTTCAGGCGACCGGGTCTTGACGACAAGCTCGAACTCGCCTCCGGCGCGCCCAAAGACTGGAACGAGGCCGTTGTCGCTGCGCTGCGCGCGCTCAGCCGTCTCGAGTCGGGAAAGATCGCGTTGTCCGGGCTTGCCGTGACGATCCAAGGTGTGGCGCCGGACAAGGGCACTGCGGTCGCGGTCTCTTATCAATTGCGGCGCGACTTACCCGATCTGTTCTCCACCTCGGAGAGCATCAGCTGGAAGGAAGCGGCGGCGCAGACAGACATCGCCTCGCGGATGCTTCCGCGCATCAAGGCAATTGTCGGCGGAGCAGGTCAATTGCCCGGCGGAACTCTCCCGGAAATCGTGCCGTTACTCGAGGCCGAATAACCGACTTAGTCGTTGGCGGCGAAGAACGCGCCAATGGCCTCGACCGTCTCGGATTCCTTGAGCACGGGGGCGTGTCCCTGATCGGGCACGGTCATGGTCCTGAGATTGGGGTGACGTTCGACCATGGCGTCGAGCGTGCTCTCGCTCAGCACGTCTGAGTTTTCGCCGCGCAGCACAAAGGCCGGCACTTGGCCGAGTGCGATGAATTGAGGCCACATTTCCGGCACTGGACGGCTTAGATCGGTCGTACCGATCGCGCGTGCGAGCTTGCGGTCATAGGCGCGGGCCGGGCGTCCCTTATGCTCGTCGAACACGTCCTGCGCGATGTCTTCCCATTGCGCGTCGCTGAAGGTCGGGAAGGCATGCTCGTTCAACTCCCGTAACATCATTGCGGCTTCGGGCCAGGTCTTCGGCACCGGCATGCGCCCGACATAGCCCATGATGCGGGCAAGCCCCCGCGTTTCAATCACTGGACCGATGTCGTTCAGCACCACTGGACCCATTGCCGTCGGCCGCAGCGCCGCCATGAGCATGGCGATGATGCCGCCACGCGAGGTCCCAACGATGCCTACTTTGTGCAGACCGCGCAGGGTCAGGAAATCGAGCACGTCGAGCAGCTCGGTAAACGGCGTATAGTTGCGCCAGTTCCGGTCGTATTGTGAGCGGCCCCGACCCCGATAGTCGAAGCTGTAGACGTTACGCGGCCTCTCTGGGTGGCGCGAGAGGTGGGTCGCGAGCACGTGGAAGTCGCGCGCGTTCCGCGTCAGCCCTGGGAGGCAAATGACACTGCGGAATTGCTCGTCTGGCGCCGGATAGTGGCGCACATAGAGGCGGAGGTCGTCAAACGACGCGTAAGTAATGTCTCGCCACAGCTCGCCATCAAGCTCGGGCATGTTGGTTGACCTAGGAGCGTGTCTGGAACGACTTGGCTTGGCGCGTTACCCCCACGCCGGCCTTTAGTGTTCAGCAAAGCGGCTTAGGGAGCAAGCGTTTCGGCGGCGAAGCAAGCGGCGGCTATCACTCCGACTTGGCTTGCGCACCGACGGCCGCCGCATCGGCGTGGGGAATCCTGCGGCCGCGATTGAGGTCTTGGACGAGCTGGAGCGCCTGCTTCGGCCCTGCCAGTCGCGAGCGGTAGAGTTGCAGCGTCTCCATGATCTTGATGATGTAATGCCGCGTCTCGGTGAAGGGCACGCGCTCGATCCAGTCGACAGGATCGACCTGCGGGTCGCGCGGATCGCCGAATTTCTTGATCCATTCGGCGACGCGGCCGCCGCCGGCGTTATAGGCCGCGAGCGACAGGAAGTAGGAGCCATTGTAGCTGTCGATCAGATCGCGCAGATGCGCTTCGCCGAGTTGCGTGTTGTAGGCGGCGTTGGTCAGCTGCGACGCGTCGAACTTGACCTTGTAGGCCCTCGCGGTTGCCCTGGCCGTGGCCGGCATCAGTTGCATCAGCCCTGCCGCGCCGACCGGGCTTTTAGCCGCCGCGTTGAACTCGCTCTCTTGCCGCGACAGGGCATGCACCAGCGCCGGGTCGACGCGGTCGGTCAGAAGGCTCTTGAAGGTGGGCATCACGCCAACGGGGAGCGCATAGTCTCCGAGCGGAAGGTCGCGGTTGAAGGCGATCTTCGCCAGCCTGAGGCCGACCTGTCGGTTGCCGGTGATCTTGGCAAGCTCGACGAGCAGGACCACCTCGGCCGGGTTGGTAAGTTTGCGCGCCAGCGCCAAAAAGAATTGCGGCAAGGCGCTGTCATATCCGGTGGCCAACGCCACGCCGATGGCGCGCACCGCATCGCGGGAAATGAAGGCCTCGATGTCGGCCTTGGTCGGGAGCGGGGTCGAGGTGATCTCGAGATGCGCTGGCCGTGCATCGATCGACTGGCGCGCGAGTTGTCCGTAGAAATGCTGCGGATATTTGGCGGCGGCGTGGAAATGCACCATGGCCGCCTTGGAATCGCCGAAGACCAGTGCCGTACGGCCGAGCCAATACTCGCCAAGGGCGATGCTTTTCGAGCTCGTGGCAACGCCACGCAACGACACGAAGTGCTTGAGCGCGGCGTTCGGATCGTTGAGGAAGCGCAGCGCGATCCAACCGGCGAGGAACTCCGCCTCGATGAAGCCGTCGCCCGAGACCAGCCCATGCTTGGCGGCGATGTCATAGGCGATCTTGGGGTTGCCGTCGTTCAGTGCGCCTCGGCAGTTGATACGCCGCTCAGTCCACAGATTGTTGAGATCGAGCACGAGGTTGGGCTCGCTCGGTGTGTCGAGCAGCAACTTCCAGGCCTGCTCTCTGCGCTCCTTGTCCTTGGTTCGGCGCAGCCACTGAATATTGTTCAAGCGCAGGCCGACATCGGCCTCGACCGCGCTTGCCGGCAGTGCATTGAGCAACTTGCCGGCGTTGCCGCCACGCTGCACCACGGCGATGCGCGCCTCAAACTTCTTCTGTTCGTCGGCGGGAAGCAGCTTGGCCACGCGCCGCGCGGCTTGAACGGCATTCCGCTCGTCGGGGAAGAGCAAATGATCGATGCGCGCGCGATGATGCTCTTCCGTAAGCCAGCTGGCATATTTATCGAGGATCTTCTTTTCGATCGACGCATTGAGGCCGTGGTCGCGCCAAGCTGAAACGACCAACTCGCGCGCGGCGGCTTCGTCGCCTTCCTTCTTGCGCACGCCGGCGAGTGCGGCTTTGCCGGCGCCGGTTTGCGGCTTGGTGTCGCTGAAGAACGCCTTCACGTCCTCGATGCTGGCGTCGTCCAGGAACAGTACGGTTTCGGCCTTCTCCCGCAACTCGTCTTGACCCGGCCAATCGGGATGCGCCAGCCGGAAGGCCTCGATCTTCGCGGGGTTACCACCACCCGGGCTATACCGGTATTTATACCAAACTGCGAAGTCTTTGGCCGCTGGGTCCTTGATCCGTGACGCGGCGGCGATGTTTGAGCGGATGGTTTCCCGCGCAGCGGACTCGTCGCCGGAGCTCAGCTGGTATGACAGGATCGGCTTCAGCACAGACTCATAGTCCATCGCCGCCCGAGGTTCGGAGATCGCCGGGGCGAGCGTCCCCTTCATGGTGTGGAGCAGCGCGTCCGCGCGATTGGGATTGGGATCCGGCAGCGGCATGTCGGTGACCAGTTGCGGCGCAGGCGGGACCGGCAATGCGGGCGCGAGCAGAGACGGGGCCTTAGGATTGCGGTCGGGCATGGCGACACTCGAAACCGAGGCCATCGGTCCGGGATTCGGCGCGGCGGGATCGGGCGATCGCGCGATCGAGGTCGTAGCCGGGTTCCGGTTTGGGATGACGATGCCGCCGACGATCGGCGCAGCCGGATTGCGCTCGGGAACGGCGACAGTCTCGGCCGTGTCGACGCCGTCGGGCTCCGGCGCAGCCTGCTCGGCGTTCGCCGTGGCGGAAACCTCGTCAGCTTCGGTAGCCGCTTCCGACGGAGAAGCCGCCTCAGCTTCAGCCGCGGCCTCGGCAACCGGTACAGCGGGCATCGACGCCCGCTGGGGATTGCGATCAGGCAGCGGCACGGATTGCGCCTGCGCCGCGGCGACTGCCGGGACGAGACACATCGGGGCAATAAGCAATGCGAAAAGGTTCGCGCGACTGCGTTTCATCTCGTCGATCGGTTACCGGTTACGATCCTGCGTTCGTGGCCAGGACGTCCCCCGAGCCGGGGAGCCGCGACGAAAACAGCACAGTAATGTGCCGTATTTGAACAATGTCTGAAAGAATCCGGCAGCAGTGTGGCTTTTCCCCAGTTCGGGGCCGAATTCCTTGGATTCCCACCCTTTTTGACCCCCTACGCCCGCGCCGTCGGAGAAAAAATCACGCCATGTGTGCTCTCTTGGCCACTGTCGCTAGCCTGGAGGTTCCCTCCACCGCCCGGCCCCACGCGGGAGAGTCGTCGGCATTGGCTGAGTGGAACCGTACTACGCTCTCGTGTGCGGGGGCGGCTTGCCGCCCCAATCTTGACCCCCTATGGTCCGCCGTCCCAAGGTCGCTGCATTCGCCAGCCCGACCAGATTCGAGGAGCGACCTCGTGCCAATGCCGCCGTTTCAAGGCTCGATCACCGCTCTGATCACGCCCTTCAAGGACGGCAAGGTCGACGCAGCCGCATTCCAAAAACTGATCGAATGGCAGATCGACCAAGGCACCCACGGACTCGTGCCGTGCGGGACCACAGGAGAATCGCCCACGCTGACGCATGACGAGCACAGGCGCGTGGTCGAACTTTGCGTCGAGGCCGCGGCGGGCCGCGTGCCGGTCATCGCCGGGGCCGGCTCGAACTCGACGGCAGAGGCCATCGAGCTGACGCGACACGCCAAGACGGCCGGCGCCGACGGCGCGCTGGTGGTGACGCCCTACTACAATAAGCCGACCCAGGAGGGCCTCTATCTTCATTTCAAGGCGGTTGCCGACAGCGCCGATATCCCCATCGTCATCTACAACATTCCTGGCCGGAGCGTGGTCGACATGTCGGTCGACACCATGGCGCGGCTGTTCAAGCTCAACAACATCGTCGGCGTGAAGGACGCGACCGCCAACCTCGCGCGGGCCAGCCAGCAGCGCGCAGTATTGGGCAAGGACTTCATCCAACTCTCCGGCGAGGACGCCACCGCCCTCGGCTTCATGGCGCATGGCGGGCAGGGCTGCATCTCGGTGACCGCCAATGTCGCGCCGGCGCTCTGCGCCGAGTTTCAACTCGCGTGCCTCGCCGGCAATTTTCGCCTCGCGCTGCAATTGCAGGACCGGTTGATGCCGCTGCACGACGCGCTGTTCGTCGAGGCCAATCCGGGACCGGTGAAATACGCCGCGAGCAGGCTTGGCCTTTGCGGCGCGGAGACGCGGCTCCCGCTTGCGCCGCTCTCGGCCGCCTCGAAGAAGAAGGTCGACGATGCCTTGTCGGCGGTCGGCCTGGCCCTCGTCTAAACGTAAGGTGACATCATGGCGCCGAAGCGCGAGAGCGGCAAGCTCGTCGCCGAGAATCGAAAGGCGCGCTTCAATTATGACATCGAGGAGAAGCTCGAGGCGGGCATCGCGCTCAAAGGCTCCGAGGTGAAATCGCTGCGCGCCGGCAGGGCCAATATCGCCGAATCTTATGCCACGGAAGATGGTGGCGAGCTTTACCTCATCAACGCACATATCTCCGAATATGCCGGCGCGGCGCGTGACGGCCATGCGCCGACGCGCCCGCGCAAGCTTCTGCTGCATGCCCGCGAGATCGCGCGGCTGATCGGCGCGGTGAACCGGCAGGGCATGACTCTCGTTCCGCTGAAGCTCTATTTCAATAGGCGCGGGATTGCCAAGGTCGAGCTGGGGTTGGCCAAGGGCAAGAAACTGCACGACAAGCGCGACACCGAGAAGAAGCGCGATTGGGAGCGCCAGAAAGGGCGCCTGATGCGCGAGAAGGGATAGCGCGCATGCCCGCCGATGTCGGCGCCGATCACATCCTGCCGGGTCTTGTGCTCCCGTCCATTGCTTTGCCATCGACGGACGGTGAGACCATAAGCTTGGCGGAACTGCGAGGCCGCAGCCTGCTGATCGTCTATCCCTGGACCGGACGCCCCGGCCATGCAAATCCGCCTCGCTGGGACGACATCCCCGGTGCGCATGGCTCGACGCCCGAGCTTGAAGGCTTCCGGGACAACCACGCCGATTTCATGCGGCTGGGCTTGAACGTGTTCGGCTTGAGCCGTCAGACGACGGCCTATCAGCGCGAGTTGCTCGAACGACTGGAGCTACCTTTCCCAATT
>DATICH010000174.1:0-10565 GCA_035456885.1 Methyloceanibacter sp. | reverse complement strand
CGGCCGATCGTGGTGAGCGAGGAAGCGGCTAGCCGTGTACGCCGCCCGTTTACCGATCTCGGCTTGCACGATCTGCGCGGCATTCCCGCCCCGCGACGGCTTTGGGCGTTGGAAGTTCCCGCCGCACAGACTGCCTAGCGGCTGCCACGGCGATATTGAGCGAAGCATCGTTGACGGTATCGATCGCCTGCGCGATGCGCCCCGCATAGTTCCGATAATCTTCGGCGCTGCACTGTTGCTTCGGTAAACCAAGCAGTTCTTGCAGCTCCCCTGCCGTGCGGCATGAGGCTCGAACCATCTGCCACGCGAGTTTTTCATCCATATCGATATCCAGACTAAGACGGTTCGGTTTCGCGCACCGGCGCGGCAGGCTTGGCAAGTGCCGCATCGATCGCCTCGCGATAGCCGAAGCGGTCGATATAGGGCTTGAGCCGCTCGACGATTTTTCGCTTGAGGGCAAGCGGCATCTCATAGCGCGAGACTTTGTGCTCGGCGCGCTCGGCGAGGAACTCGCGCATCGGGCCTTCCGCCTGATCGAAGCCGGGAATGTCGAGGCGCTTATAGATGTCCCGCATGGACGCGACCGGGTCCTTGACGAAGTCCTCGTAGCGCAGCTCGACCAGCCGGTCCTTGGGAATCAGGTGACGATCCTCCTCGTAGTCCTCGGTGAGCCGGGCAAACATGTCGAGAATGTAGTCGTCGAGCCAGGGATCCAGCCGCGGCGGATTGTGCAGGCCTTGCACCGAATAGAGCGCGCGCCAGAGCTTCACCGTGGAAGGAAACACGTTGAGCGGGTTGCGCGCGAGATAGACATAGCGGGCGTCGGGAAACAGCTTGGTGAGCAGTTTGAGGCGGGCGGCGTTGGCCGGCGTCTTCATCACCAGCGGCTTGGCGTGCCGTACCGCGAGCCTACGGTAGAACCACATATAGGCGTCGGCCCATTTCTTCTTCTCGGCCTCCGGGACGCCCTTGAAGTCGAGATATTCGCTGTCGGCGGGACCAAGTCGCGGCCAAGCGCAAGTCAGGTAGGGCGTCCCCTCACCCAGCATCATCATGCCGAATTCTTCCTCCTGCGGCCGGTCGAAGCCGACCGGCACGTCGTCCTGCGGGCGCTTCTTCGGCAGCAGGCCCTTCATCACCTTGGGCAGCACGTCCTCTGTCAGCAGGAAGTGGTGCGGGAAGAAGCACTCATAGGTCGTGGGATAAGCAAGATTGGGATCGACCGAGAAGAGATCATGCAGGAGGGTGGTGCCGGTGCGCCAATGGCCGATGACGAAGATCGGCGGCTGATCAAGCTTGAGCGCCTCCGCTTTGCTTTTGTATTTCGCCTCGGAGATCCAATAGAGCACCGAGTTCCACGGCACCCAGAGGAACAGCAGCAAGGTGTCGGGAATGCAGTTCAAGGTGAAGGAATAGCGGCCGCGCTTGAACAGCTTCATCAAGGCGCCGAAGCGCATGCCGAACCAGAAATAGATCAGCCGGCCGCCATAGCGCTCGATGGTGAGCGCGGGCATGCGCGGCTTGGCGCGGCGGCGGCGCGTGAATTTGCCGGCTTCTTCTTCCGGGACGACTTCGTAGTCCGGCACGCTTGCACTCCACTGAGGGACGGGGTCGGTTCTGTCCCGCGTGGTAGACGCGATCTTTGGCGAAGGGAAGGCTTTTCCCCGCTCTAACCCTGGAGCGCGGCCTTCACCGCGGCGGCCAGCTCCTTGAGGTCGAAGGGCTTCTGCAAGAACATGAAGTCCTCGTTCTCGGCGAGATGCTGGCGGAACGCATCTTCGGCATAGCCGGAGATGAAGATCACCTTGAGATCGGGGCGCTCGATGCGGAGCTTCCCGAACAGTGTTGGGCCGTCCATCTCCGGCATCACCACGTCGCTCACCACGAGGTCGACGTCACCTTGATGGCTGGCGAACACCTCCAGTGCTTCGGCGCCGGTGGTCGCCTGCAGCACGTTGTAGCCGCGCTGGCCGAGAGCGCGCGCGGCGAAGCTCCTCACCGCATCCTCGTCCTCGACCAGGAGCACGGTGCCGCGGCCGGTCAAATCCTTCGGCTTTTCGACGCGACGCTCGATCGGCGCGGGCTCCACCTCGGCGATCTCTACATGGCGCGGCAGGAGCACGCGCATGGTGGTGCCGTTCCCCTCCTCGCTGTCGGCGAAGATGTAGCCGCCGGTTTGCTTGACGATGCCGTAGACGGTGGAGAGCCCGAGCCCGGTGCCGCGCCCGACCTCCTTGGTGGAAAAGAACGGCTCGAAGATCTTGGCCTTGACCTCCTCGGTCATGCCGCAGCCGGTATCCTTCACCTCGATCAACACGTATTCGCCCGTCGGCAGCTCTGGATGGCCGAGCGCGCGCGACTCCGTTTCGCTGATGTTGGCGGTGCGGATAGCGAGCTTGCCGCCCTCCGCCATCGCGTCGCGGGCATTGACGGCGAGATTGATGATCACTTGCTCGAATTGATGCAAGTCGGCCTTCACCGGCCAAAGGTCTCCGGCCTGATCGAGCAGAAGCTCGATATTCTCGCCGAGCAGGCGGCCGAGCAGGATGGAGAGCTCCGACAGCACATCGCCGAGCTGGAGCACCTGCGGGCGCAAGGTCTGCTGGCGCGAGAAGGCAAGCAGCTGCCGCACCAGACCTGCCGCCCGGTTCGCGTTCTGCTTAATATTCATGATGTCTTGGAAGGCCGGATCGGTCGGCCGATGGTTCATCAAGAGGAAGTCGGAGAAGCCGATGATCGCGGTCAGCATGTTGTTAAAGTCGTGCGCGATGCCGCCGGCGAGCTGGCCCACGGCCTGCATCTTCTGTCCTTGCGCGATCTGCATTTCGAGCGCGCGCTGTTCCGTCGTATCGATGGCATAGGCGATGGCCGCCTCGTTGTCGCCTTCGGTCTGTTCGATCGGACTGAGATAAATTCTGCCGGTCCGCTCGCGGGCGTTGGCGAAGATGATATCGACCGGCTCGATTAGACTTTGGCCGGCGAGAGCGGCGTCGAGCGCGCGACGAAGCGCGGGATGACTCTCCGGCTCGACCAAGCTTTCGAGACTGAGCTCGCGCCCTTCGTCGGCAGCCTCGCCGAACAACCGCATGAAGGCGGCATTGGTGGCGCTGGCGTGGCCCTCGGCATCGACCGTAGCGATGGCGATCGGCGCAGCATGGAACAGGCGGGCAAATCTGAGCTCGGCGGCACCGGCCTCGCCAGCCTCGCCAGGGCCGCGGGCGAGCACGAGCGCCTGCGCGAGCGCCCCGCTTGCGCCGGCGCGCGGCAGCCGGTGCAGGATGCGCACCGGCAGGCTGGTGCCGTCGGCCTTGATCAGGTCGATGTCGAGACGGCGGGTTGCCCCTTGCGTTTGCCCACGGCCCGCGCGAGCGACGAGCGCGGCGCTGTCGGCGGACATGATCTCGTCGAGCTTGAGCTCCCGGCCCGTGACTTCCGACAGGTCGAGCCCGAGCCACTGCGCCAAGGTGGCGTTGAGATATTCGATCGTGCCGTCGGCGTCGGCGGTAAAGAACCCCGCGGGCGCGCTGTCGAGATAGGCGATGGCCGCCTGCACCTTGGCGAAGCTCGCTTCCTCGCGCGCGCGGTCGATGGTGATCTCGTCGACCTGCCAGACCACGAGCGCGCCTTTGCGGCCCGAGCGCGGGTCGGGCGGCATCGGCTGCACCGAGATGCGGAACCAGCGCGGAGACACGCCCGCCTCCTCTTCACCCTCCCCGGGCGGGGGCAGGCGGAACTCCTCGCGCAGACTCCTCCCCTGCTGCGCCGCGCGAGCGAGGCGGAAGATGGGTTCGGCAAGATGCGGATTACCGGCAAAGGCGCGGTCTGGCGCCGGCACGCTGGCATGGGGCTTGATCCCAAGCAGGTCGCGATAGGCCTCGTTGGCGTAAAGCACTCGTCCCGCGCCGTCGGCGATGAGCGCGCCTTGCGGCAGATTGTCGGCGAAGGCCTTGATGACGTCGTTCTTGGCCTGCCGCGCGCCGAAATGCAGAATGCCGACAGCGCCGGCGAACAGGCAGAACACGCCGACAACGGCCAGCCCGGCAAGGATGGCGAGCACGAAAGGCTCGGCCATCTCGCGCGACACCATAGCGAGGCCGACCGCGGCGATGGCAAGCGCGAGCGCCAGCAGAATGACGAGGCTCAGACTGCCGTCGCGCTCGGTGCGGTCAGCGGCAGGCCTGGCATAGCGCATCGGCGCGTCGATATCGGTCATGGTCGCAAAATAGCCGATTCGATTTGTCTTGGCCGGACATTGTCGTAGGCGCGCCGGCCAAGCTTGTGCGTGAGGGGGCACCTTAATCGTACCCCGGCGAGTGGTTAATGAGCTTTTAACGCTGATTGGGTAGGGCCTTCCCGCATGGTCAGTCTCGACACTCTGGTACTGGCCGCAGCCGCCATCCTATTCGTGATTGCGCTGGGGGCGCTCACCATGTGGGCGTTCAGGACCTTCTTTGGGCGCTCTAACGCCCAAAGCTTCCTGCGGCCGCGCGACAAGCGGCTCGGCGTGGTGGAGACGGCGACCGTCGACCAGCGCCGTAAACTCGTCTTGGTGCGGCGTGACGACACGGAAATCCTGGTCATGATCGGCGGGCCGGTCGATCTGGTGCTGGAGACGGGAATCAAGGGGCGGCCGCATCTCGAGCCGCCGCTCGAGGACGTGATGATCGCCAAGAGCGAAACGAGGCCTGCCCCAGATTTCAGCAAAAATAGAGGCGACTTGGCCGATTTTTGTTGACTGTGGCTGAATTGCTACGGTTGGTTTTGCTTGTCCAAGCGGTTTAATTGAGGTAAACAAGGATTGCTTACGGCGGCCCTGTGTAGTTGGGGCAGGTGGATGAGGCGACGCCGGTATTCTCAGCCGCTTATGCCGTAAGAACCCCGGCAGTTCCCTGCTAATGGTCCGACACCGACTGGCTCCTGCCAGTCATGTCAGTCCCCCAAACCTCTCCACTCCCCGCCCTCCAGCGGGGAGTTTTTTTATCTGCGGTTGACCCGGAAACCACCATTTACAAGAGTTCGTAACATGTCTGGCCGCATGAAGCGTGTCGCGTTCCTCTCGGCCTTGGTCATCATGGCGATGCCGCCGCTGAAAGCAGGAACCATGCCCAAGGACTTTGTCTATCTGCGCGACATCGATGCTTCGATCCAGCAAGACATGCGCTACGCGGGCGGCAACAATTTCACCGGCAAGACCGTGCCCGGCTACGATGCGCCGGAATGCGTGCTGGTGCGGCAAGCCGCCGAAGCGCTGAAGGCAGTGCAGGCCGAGCTCAGGCCGATGGGCCTTTCGCTCAAAGTCTATGACTGCTACCGCCCCACGCGGGCCGTCGCCGCCTTCGTCGACTGGGCCAAGGAACCCGACGATCCCGAGGCCAAGCTAGCGCACTATCCCGATCTATCGAAGCGCGCGCTGTTCCCCGAATATATTGCTACCCGGTCCGGCCATTCGCGCGGCGCGACGCTCGACGTCACCCTAGTGCCGCTCGACTCGTCACCAACGAACGAAGCGTCCGGCGCAAACGATGTTGTTGCCTGCACCTCGGCAGAGCCGTCGGATAACAGTCTCGACATGGGAACGGGCTTTGATTGCTTCGACCCGAAGGCCAACACTGACGCTCCGGGCCTCACGCCGGAGCAACGCCGCAACCGGCAGACCTTGATCGAGGTCATGAGCCGTCACGGCTTCAAGAATTATCCCAAGGAGATCTGGCACTACACCTTCGAGCCAGAGCCTTATCCCGACACCTATTTCGATTTTCCCATCGAGCCACGCGCGGGCGACGGCAAAGGGTGACGGCGAAAGCGAAGCCCAGCTTGGTCGAGACCGCCATCCCGGCCCGGCTCGACCGGCTCTTTTGGGGACGGTTCCACACCCTCGTCGTCCTCGCGCTCGGCATCACCTGGGTGCTCGACGGCCTCGAGGTGACGCTTGCCGGCGCGGTCGCCGGCGCGCTCAAAGAGAGCCCGGTTCTCCAGCTGACCAATGCAGAAGTCGGACTTTCCAGCAGCTTCTATCTCGCGGGCGCCGTATCCGGGGCGCTGTTCTTCGGCTGGCTCACCGACCGGCTCGGCCGCAAGCGCTTGTTCTTTATCACCCTCGGCGTCTACCTGCTGGCGACGGCGGCGACTGCCTTCGCTTGGGACTTTCCAAGCTTTGCGCTGTTTCGCTTTCTGACCGGCGCTGGGATCGGCGGCGAATACTGCGCGATCGCTTCGGCCATCCAGGAATTCGTGCCGGCGCGCTATCGTGGGCATACCGACCTCGTCATCAATGGCAGCTTTTGGATCGGCGCGGCACTCGGCGCGGCCGGCTCGATCGTCCTGCTCGATCCAGCCTTGCTGCCTCCGGACTATGGCTGGCGCGCCGCGTTCTTCATCGGCTCGGTGCTCGGGCTCGGCATTCTGGTGATGCGCTCATGGATTCCGGAATCGCCGCGCTGGCTCATGACCCATGGCCGTGCCGATGAGGCGCATGACATTCTGCACGCCATCGAGGACGGACATCGCGCCCGCGGCCACCACGTGCCCGACGATGAGCCGGCGCTGTTTCGGCTCAAATCGCGCCGCTTCACGCCGCTGCATGAGGTCTGGCAAACATTGTTCCGCACACATCGGAGACGGACCCTTGTCGGCTTGAGCCTGATGACCGCGCAAGCCTTCTTCTACAACGCGATCTTCTTCACCTACGCGTTGGTGCTGACCGATTTCTACGGCATCGCCTCCGATCAGGTCGGATGGTATCTGCTTCCCTTCGCCGCCGGCAATTTCCTGGGGCCGCTGCTGCTCGGACGCCTGTTCGACACGGTGGGACGCCGGCCGATGATCGCGGCGACCTACGCGATTTCCGGCATGCTGCTGGCGCTGACCGGTGCGCTATTCGCTGCGGGAGTCTTGTCGGCGAGCGCACAGACCGCCGCCTGGACCGTCATCTTTTTCTTTGCCTCGGCGGCGGCGAGCTCGGCCTATCTCACCGTCAGCGAGACCTTTCCGCTCGAAATTCGCGCGCTGGCCATTGCCTTCTTTTATGCGGTCGGAACCGGCATTGGCGGCGTCGGCGCACCCTGGCTGTTCGGCGCGCTGATCGACACGGGCTCGCGCGTGAGCCTGTTTGGCGGCTATCTCCTTGGCGCTGGCCTGATGCTGGCCGCCGGCCTGATCGCCCTCAGATTTGGCGTGGATGCCGAGCGGAAGCCGCTCGAAGCCGTGGCGACGCCGCTATCGGCGGCGGATTAACCTTACTCGTCGCGGTAGACGCGCTCGCGGCGCTCGTGGCGCTCCTGCGCCTCGACGCTCAACGTGGCGATGGGCCGGGCGTCGAGCCGCTTCAGGCTGATCGGCTCCCCGGTCTCCTCGCAATAGCCGTAAGTACCGTCGTCGAGCCGGGCGATGGCGGCGTCGATCTTGGCGATCAGCTTGCGCTGGCGATCGCGGGCCCTGAGTTCCAGCGCGCGCTCGGTCTCGGAGGTCGCCCGGTCGGCGATATCGGCATGCTGGGCCGAATCGTCGTGCAAATGCTGGAGGGTTTCCTTGGTGGAGCGGAGGATCTCCTCCCGCCAATTGAGCAGCTTTCGGCGGAAATAGGCCCGCTGGCGGTCGCTCATGAAGGGTTCGTCCTCCGACGGGCGGTAGTCTTCGGGAATCTTCTTCTTGGCCCGCATGAGAGTCGGTTCCTGACGTCTGCGTTTCGTCATTAGGCGCATCGGCCCTGCTCCCCTCGACTGGCTCGCTGGTCTGCGGCGATCCCCGCCAGGCAGCCCCGTATTTACGGAAGCGAATCGTGAAGTCAAGACAGCAGAGACGCTTGACAAAAGCGCGAAGCACAGCCAGCGCAAACATTGCAAAATCGTCATATCCCGCGGGACTGGCGAGGCTTATTTCTTGAGCACTCCCGGCGGGAGGCCACCGCCGAGATGACGCGAGGGGACAGTAAGGCGCGCCGATGTCGACCTATACCCAAGCCGTCGGCGACGCATTCCGCAATATCGGCGATTTCGCCGCGGACCTGGCCACGCCCCGGGTGAGGCTTGGCGTGACCGGCCTCGCCCGTTCCGGCAAGACGGTATTCATCACCGCGCTGGTGCACAATCTGATCGCCGGCGCGCGCCTTCCGTTCTTCGATGCCGCAGCGGAAGGCCGCCTGGTGCGCGCTTATCTCGAGCCGCAGCCCGACGAGATCGTGCCGCGCTTCGCCTATGAGAAACATCTCGGCGACCTCGTCGCCGAGCCGCCGCGCTGGCCGGAGAGCACGCGCCGCATAAGCCAGCTCCGCCTCACGCTCGAATATGCGTCGACGAAGTTCTGGAAGCGGCAGCTCGGCCGCGAGCGATTGCACATCGACATTGTCGACTATCCCGGCGAATGGCTGCTCGACCTTCCCTTGCTCGGGCAAAGCTTTCGCGAGTGGTCAGTCAGCGCGATCGAGCAAAGCCAGCAGACCGGGCGCAAGAAGGCGGCCAAGCCGTGGCTCGCATCGCTTGCCGTGATCGAGCCGGCGGATCCCGCCAACGAGGCGGTCGCGGAACGGCTCTCCGACCTGTTCAAATCGTATCTGCGCGAGGCGCGCGCCGACCCGCTCACGCTGTCGACCTTGCCGCCCGGCCGCTTCCTGATGCCCGGCGATCTCGCCGGCTCGCCCGCGCTCACCTTCTCGCCGCTCGAAGCGGGCGGCCGCGAAAGTTTCCCGCGGAACTCACTCTGGACGATGATGGAGCGGCGCTACGAAGCGTATAAGGCGCACGTAGTGCGACCCTTCTTTAGCGATCATTTCGCCAGGCTAGACCGGCAGATCGTGCTGATTGACGTGCTGGCGGCCCTGAATGGCGGCGCGTCGGCGGTGGCCGATCTCGAACGGGCGATGACCGAAATTATCGAATGCTTCCGGTCCGGATCGAATAGCCTGTGGTCGAGTCTGTTCGCTCCGCGCATCGACCGTATCGTGCTGGCGGCGACCAAAGCCGATCATCTGCATCATCAGAGCCACGACCGGCTCGAGGCGATCCTCACCAAGCTCGCCGGCCGCGCCATGGCGCGCGCCGAATATGCCGGCGCCGAAGTGCGTGTGCTGGCGATGGCGGCGATCCGCGCGACCCGCGAAGGCGAGGCCAAACGCGGCGGCGAAATCCTCCCCTGCATCATCGGCTATCCGCTGGCCGGCGAGACGATCGGCAGACGCACCTTCGACGGCAACGAGAAGTTCGCCATCTACCCCGGCGACCTTCCGTCGGACCCGGCACTCGCGCTACAAGGCTGGCATACCGAGGAGGGCGAGATGCGCTTCGTGCGCTTCAGGCCGCCCAATCCGGTGCGGCTCCCTTCCGGCGAGTTCGCTCCGTTCCCAAATATCCGGCTCGACCGCGCGATCGAGACCCTGATCGGAGACCGCCTGGCATGAATAAGAAAGTGCATCGGAAACCTGCGGCGTTCCGCGTCGAGGAGGTGGAGGTGTTCGTGCCGCCGGCAACGCCGGACATTCCGGCGGAGGTCACGCCGCTTCCGGCGCGGGTCCGCGCTATCCCCGATTTGGGCCGCGGACTCAAATGGGGCAGCATCTTTCTCGGCGCGCTCGGCGGTTTGGTTGGGCTGCTCGCTTCGATCTGGCTCTACGACTATGTGGTGGCGCTTATCGCGCGCGACGATTGGATCGGCTGGATCGCTGCCGCCCTGCTTGCGCTCGTGCTGTTTGCGCTGCTGATGATCATCCTTCGCGAGGCCGCCGGACTGGCGCGGCTGGGGCGCCTCGGCAAGATCAGGCACGAGGCCGACAGCGCCGCGCGGCAGAACGACAAGGCGCTCGCCATCGACGTGGCCGACCGGTTGAAACGCCTCTATTCGGGCCGCAAGGACATTGCATGGGGGCTCAAACGCCTCGCCGAGCACGAACACGACATCATGGATGCCGCCGAGCTATTGCGACTCACCGAGCGGAGCCTGGTCGCGCCGCTCGATCCCCTCGCCCGCAGCATCGTCGCTGCCTCGGCCAAGCGCGTGTCGGTGGTCACCGCGGTGAGCCCCGGTGCGCTGATCGACATGCTGTTTGTCGGCGCCGAAAATCTGCGCATGTTGCGGCGGCTCGCCACGCTCTACGGCGCGCGGCCGGGAACCTTGTCGCTGCTCAAGCTTGCACGGATGGTGGTCACGCATATCGTGCTCACCGGCGGCATCGCGCTCGGCGACGACGTCATCCAGCAGATGGTCGGGCATGGGCTCACGGCAAAGCTCTCGGCGCGGCTCGGCGAGGGCCTGTTCAACGGCGCGCTGACCACGCGCATCGGCATCGCCGCGATCGATGTGTGCCGCCCCCTGCCCTATATCGAGACCGAGCGGCCACGCTTCCGCGAACTGGTCGCCGAAGTCGCCGGCATGCGCTGAGCTCAGCCAAGTAGCTTGCAGCCGTCGACGGCGACCTGCTGCGAGCGGCCGTCGTTGAATTTAAGCGTTACCGTAACCTTGTCGGCGCAGACGAGCCCGCCGGCGTTCACCTTGAAGCCGCTCGCCTTCTCGTTTGAAACTTGCGACTGCGGCCTTACCGCCGGCGTGTTGAACTGATAGGCGACCGCGACCAGGCG
>DATICH010000173.1:0-5927 GCA_035456885.1 Methyloceanibacter sp. | reverse complement strand
AAATAGGCCCATTGCGGGCTCGAAAAGGCGGAAAAAATCGCGGAATTCCAATGGTTTCTTGTCGGGAAAAGGATTTTCATGTCGGTTGACGGCCTATAGGCGCAAGCCTAGCATCGACATGACGATTGGGGGAACTCTCGGAAGGCGTGTTTGGCATTGGGCGAGCAATACGGCTCGCGTCATCGAACGAGGTAGGCAACAGACTTAGCGCAATCGTCCATCGGGGCGCGGCGAACGGGTCGGAACGACTGGTTCCGCCGGCATCGGGAAATTAAGGGGGTAGATCAATGGGCGACAACTTATCTGCACTCACGACGATCTTCACCGAATTCTACTACTGGGTGACGGTCGTCATCATGTTTCTCATCCACGTCGGGTTCTGCATGTATGAGGTCGGCGCGAGCCGCCGGCGCAATCATCTCCACACCTTGATGAAGAACACGATGCTGATCCCGTTGGTCACCATCACCTTCTTCTTCTTCGGCTGGTGGATCTATTGGGCCTTCCCGAACGGGCCGTTCATCTACGAAGGTAAGGGGCTCATCCTCGAAGGTGCGACCGGCGCCTCGCAATATGCGCCGTGGTCGGAGAAGATGGGCACAAATCTGCAAGACCACATCACCGGCGTGTTCTGGGCCGCATTCCTGCTGTTCTCGTGGACGGCGGCTTCGATCGTCTCCGGAGCGGTGATCGAGCGGATTCGTTCCGGCGCGTTTTGGATCATCGCGGTGATGATCGGATCGGTGACCTGGATCATCGACGCAGCCTGGGGCTGGCATTTCGACGGCTGGATGGTGAAGCTGCTCGGCTATCACGATGCGTATGCTTCAGGCGTGATCCACGGCATTGCCGGCGGCACGGCGCTCGGCGTGCTCGTCGTGCTCGGACCGCGGCTCGGTCGCTTCACGGCGGATGGAAGGGCGCGGCCTTTCGTGCCGCATAATCCCTGGCTGGTAACGATCGGATTGTTCCTTATCTATACCGGCTTCTGGGGCTTCTATGCCGCCTGCAACGTGCCGATCATCTCGCCCGAGACTTTGGCAAGCCAGATCACCGGCGAGACGTGGACGGCGACGACCATCTATTTGACGCCGACCACATTGAGCGCCATCACCGTCAACTTCCTGATGTCGCTGTCGGGAGGCTTGATGGCCGCCTATCTGGTCTCGAAGGGCGATCCGTTCTGGACCTATTCGGGCGGCCTTGCCGGCATCATCACGGCGTCGGCCGGCAACGACCTGTACCATCCGATACAGGCCTTCGTGGTCGGCGGTGTTGGTACGTACATCATCTATAAGATGCACTACTGGGTCGAGAACCGTTTCAAGATCGACGACGCGGTGGGCGCTGTGGCAGTACACGGCTATGCCGGGTTCCTTGGTTTGGTGTTCGCCGGCTTCCTACTCTGGGGTTACCCATCGTCGCCGTATGATGGCTATGCCGCGGTCAACCCGCTCGGGAACACGATCGGTGCGGTCATCATGTTCTTCGTGCTCGGCTTCGTTCCAGCCTGGATCCTATCCAAGATCCTCGACGGCTTCGGATTGCTGCGTGTGCCGCGGCAAGTCGAGCTGATGGGTCTCGACTTTAGGACCTTGGCTGAGGAAGAGGCCGCCCGCGCAGATGTTAGGGCCGCCGAGAAGGCACTTGCCTGAGGCGATGGATCGGACAAAGGAGAACGAAAATGGGTAGCACTTGGGCTGTAGACCTTAAGGACATTGGGGCGGTCTACCCCTGGCTCGGCTGGGAAGTCATCATGGTCCTGGTCGCCATCGCACTTTGGATTCTCTGGCACATCATGCAGATCAACCAGGAGAACCGCGAGTTTGCCGAAGACATCAAGAAGTACGGCAGCAAAGAGTCGATCAAGAAGGCTCTCGACGATCATCCAATCTGACCCTCGACGGGTTCAGACTCTGCGGGAAGCGCCGGCGGCCGTTCGCCGGCGCTTTCTTTTCTCCGCCGGCAAGAAGATTCGATATCGGACGAAATCGTCCGCCTCGGCGAATTTGTCGTACAACTTACGCGCCGCCTTGTTGGATTGGCGCGTATGCCAATAGACCGGTGACCAGCGGCGCTTACGGGCCGTGTGCAGGAGATCCTCGATCAGGGCACGGCCAATCCCTTGGCCTCTGACGCCGGGAACGACGAACAGATCCTCCAAGTAGCAGGCCGGGCTGAGGGTCCATGAGCCTGGGTGCAGCACGCAGACGGTAAAGCCCGTGATAGTGCCCTGCCACACCGCCACGCGTCCAAACATGCCCGATCCCGGCTGAACGAGACGTCGCCAAGTTGCTGCGGTCACTTCCTCGCAGATTTCGGCTTCGTAAAAGGCAAGATAACCGGCCCATAGCTCCCGCCAGGCAGACTCGTCCGCCGGTCTTGGATTGCGGATGCGTAAGGCGCCTGCTGTCACGCCGTTGCTAACAGTCGAGCGTGTTGGCGCGCTCCCAGTCGGACAGGTAGCGCATATAGTCGTTCCACTCCCGCGTCTTGAGCTTGACGTAGGAGTCGACAAACTCGTCACCAAGCTCGCGCCGGAGCAGCTGCGACTTCTCCGTGAGGCGTAGCGCGTCGAGCAGGTTGAGCGGCAGCTTCTTGGTGTCGGGCGGCGCCTTGTGGCCTTCCGCATACATGTCGATGTGCAACGGCTGGCCCGGGTCGGTTCCCTTGGCGATGCCGTCGAGACCGGCGGCGAGCAGCGCCGCAGGGAGCAGATAGGGATTAGCCGCGCCATCGCCGAGCCGGAACTCGAAGCGGCCCCCGCCGGGGATACGGATCATGTGGGTGCGATTGTTGCCGGTATAAGTCACGGTGTTCGGCGACCAAGTGGCGCCGGACATCGTGACCGGCGCATTGATGCGTTTGTAGGAATTGACCGTGGGATTGGTAATCGAGCAGATATCCTGCGCGGCGTTCATCACCCCGCCGATGAAATTGTAGGCTTGGCGCGACAGGCCGAGCCCGTCTTTACCGTCATCGAAAATATTCTTGCCGTCCTTCCACAGCGACACATGCACGTGGGCGCCGCTACCCGTGAGGTTGGCGAAGGGCTTGGGCATGAAGGTGGCGCGGAGTCCGTGCTTCTCGGCGATCGCCTTCACCATATATTTGAAGAACGCCATGCGGTCGGCGGTGGTAAGCGCATCGTCATAGTGCCAGTTCATCTCGAACTGGCCGTTGGCGTCCTCGTGGTCGTTCTGGTAGGGCGCCCAGCCGAGCTCGAGCATGGAGTCGCAAATCTCGCTGATCACGTCGTAGCGGCGCATCAGCGCCGACTGGTCGTAGCAAGGCTTGGCTTGCGTGTCGGACTTGTCACTGATCGCGCCGCCGTCGGGGGAAAGCAGAAAGAACTCGCATTCGACGCCGGTCTTGAGCTGAAAGCCTTTCTCGGCCGCCTTGGCGATCATCCGCTTCAGGATGTTGCGCGGCGCTTGCTCGACCAGCTTGCCGTTCATGTAAGGATCGGCGGCGAGCCAGCCGACCTCGGGCTTCCACGGCAGTTGGATCAAACTGTTGGGGTCCGGGATGGCCAGAACGTCGGGATCGGCGGGCGTCATGTCGAGCCAGCTGGCGAAGCCGGCAAAGCCCGCGCCTTCCTTGGCCATGTCACCGATCGCGGCGGCGGGCGCGAGCTTGGCGCGCAAGGTGCCGAACAGATCGACATAAGAGATCAGGAAATATTTGATCCCGCGCTCGCGGGCCTCGACTGCAAGATCGACCGGCATGTGACTCCCCTTTGCTACTCCGGAGGCGCTAACCGGCCTCCCCATTCGACTTCATTCCAGGAATCCAGTCCGTGCCGGCGAGCGGCACCCTGGCCATAGCGGCGGCCTCGACGGTCAGCGCCACGAGATCCTCGGGCTCGAGGTTGCGTACGTGGCTCTTGCCGCAGGCGCGCGCGATGGTCTGCGCCTCGAGCGTCAGCACGGAAAGATAATTGGCGAGACGCCTGCCGGCGAGCTCGGGATCGAGCCGCGCGGCAAGTGCGAGGTCCTGCGTGGTGATGCCGGCAGGATCCTGGCCCTCGTGCCAATCGTCGTAGCAGCCGGCCCTCGAGCCGAGCTTGCGATATTCCTCATCGAGCGCCGGATCGTTGTCGCCGAGCGCGACCAGGGCGGCAGTGCCGATCGACACCGCGTCGGCGCCAAGCGCCAAGGCTTTGGCGACATCGGCGCCGTTTCTGACGCCGCCCGAGACGATGAGTTGAACCTGGCGATGCATGCCGAGGTCTTGCAGCGCCTGCACCGCAGGCCGGATGGCGCCGAGGATCGGCAAGCCGACATGCTCGATGAATACTTCCTGGGTGGCGGCCGTTCCGCCTTGCATGCCGTCGAGCACCACCACGTCGGCGCCCGACTTCACCGCGAGTGCGGTGTCGTAGTAGGGCCGCGAGGCGCCAACCTTGACGTAGATCGGCTTCTGCCAGTCGGTGATCTCGCGCAATTCCTCGATCTTGATCTCGAGATCGTCTGGCCCGGTCCAATCCGGATGGCGGCAGGCCGAACGTTGGTCGATCCCCATCGGCAGGGTGCGCATCTCGGCAACGCGGTCGGAAATCTTCTGGCCGAGCAGCATGCCGCCGCCGCCGGGCTTGGCGCCCTGGCCGACCACGACCTCGATGGCGTCGGCGCGGCGGAGATCGTCGGGATTCATGCCGTAACGCGAGGGGAGCACCTGGTAGACGAGGATCGTCGAGTGATGCCGCTCTTCCTCGGTCATGCCGCCGTCGCCGGTGGTGGTCGACGTGCCCATCAAGGTCGCGCCACGGCCCAGCGCCTCCTTGGCCTGGGCGGAGAGCGAGCCGAAGCTCATGCCGGCGATGGTGATGGGGATCTTGATGTGGATAGGCTGCTCGGCGAAGCGGGTGCCGAGCCACACGTCGGCGCCGCATTTCTCGCGATAGCCCTCGAGCGGATAGCGGCTCACCGATGCGCCGAGGAACAGAAGATCGTCGAAATGCGGAACCTTGCGTTTGGCGCCGGCGCCGCGGATATCGTAGATGCCGGTCGCCGCGGCGCGCCTGATCTCCGAGAGCGTGTGCTCGTCGAAGGTGGCCGAGGCGCGTGGCGTGGTGCGAGGCGTCCAGTCCATCAATAGGCCCCTGCATTGTCGACGTGGAAATTGTAGAGCTTGCGTGCGGAGCCGTAGCGGCGGAACTCGGAGGGATCGATCTGGTCGTCGAAGCCGGCACGTTCCAGCACTTCGTGCAGCGCTTGCTTGTGCTCGTCGCGCATTTCCTTCTCGATGCAGTCGGCACCGAGGCTCTTGACCTTGCCGCGCACGAACAGCCGCGCCTCATAGATGGAATCGCCGAGGGAGTCTCCGGCGTCGCCGAACACGACGAGATTGCCGGCCTGCGCCATGAAGGCGCTCATATGTCCGACGGAGCCCTTCACTACGATGTCGATGCCCTTCATGGAAATACCGCAACGCGAGGAGGCATTGCCGTCGATGCGCAAGAGCCCGCCACGCCCCGTGGCGCCCGCCGATTGACTCGCGTCGCCGGTCACGTGCACGAAGCCGCTCATCATATTCTCCGCCACGCCGACGCCTGCGCTGCCATGGACCAGCACGGTGGCGAGCTTGTTCATGCCGGCGCAGTAATAACCGACAGGCCCGTTGATCTCGACGGTGACCGGCACGTTCAGCCCGGCGGCGATGGCGTGGCGGCCTGCCGGGTGGTCGACGATCCAATGCCGTTCGTTGGTGTCCGGCGAGAGGCGGTGCAGAGCCGCGTTGAGCTGCCGTAGGGGGGTCGAGCCAAGATCGATCTCGGGCACCGCTCAGCGCTCCCAGAAATAGACCGTGGCGGGCTCGGGCTCCCAGATGCGCGCCTTCTCGATGCCGGGCAGGCCGGCGAGTGCGCGATATTCCGAGCCGAAGGCGACATATTGGTCGGTCTCGGCCATCACCGCGGGCTTGCA
>DATICH010000172.1:0-17377 GCA_035456885.1 Methyloceanibacter sp. | reverse complement strand
GTATCTGGCCCATCACGAGGGCACCGGAGGCGCGCGGGCTTTCCTCCGCAATCAGAACAGCGGCGACCTCAACAAATTCGCGAAGCAGGTGGGACTACAGCGGGCAAAGGACCTGACGCGAGCCGCGGGCGGCGACGTGGCGCTCGCCTACCGGCTCTGGCTCAACGCTTACATGAACGAGCACATCCGGCCGGCGAAGTTCCGCAAGCCGAGTGCCGTGGCGGGTGAAGGCCCGGCCGTCGTCACCTCCGAACCGACCGAGCTCAGGACCTTCGACGGTGCCCCCATTCCCGTGGCACTGCTTGGCGGCCACAGCCGGCTGGTGCTGGAATTGCAGCAGGTGCTGTCGCGTCTCGGCTATGTCGATCCGCCGGCCGACGGCAAGTGGGGGCCTGTCTCGAACTGGGGTCTGACGGAATTCTGCAAGGCCAATAGACTGTCATTGACCGAGGGCTTCACACGGGACATCGCCCAGGCGCTTGCCAACCCGGCCAAGACGCTGCCCGATATCAAGCCGACCGGCGACTGGTTCGACAAGGTCATGGCTTACATGGACCGCAAGCGGCACTGGGTCTGCCGCCATCCGCTCGCCGCCAATATCGTCTATCTCGAAGGGCTCAACCCCGACGGCACGCTCAATGACGATCGGGAGAACGTGTTCAACGATCTACGCGTGGTGTTCGCGATCGGCACCTCTGGGAAGCCCGCGTTGACGAGCTGGGAGGGCACCACCGAACCCGGCATCTTCTGGACCATGAAACCGATGAACATCAATGGGGCGGCGCGTATCGCGTTCGGCCAGTACAAGTCTTGGGTGGTGGGCACCCACTTAAAGGGAAGGGCCTCGGCGCACGAGGCGCTCGTCCAGGTGGGCGAGGTTACCGTGCATCGCGATCTCAACAAGGACTTCATGCGTACCAACGACAAGACCGACACCGGCCTGTTCGGCATCAATCAGCATTGGGGCTATGACGCGCCGAAGGACAATCTCGGCAGCACCAGCGCCGGCTGTTTGGTGGGGCGAACCAAGAAGGGGCACAGGGAATTCATGGCCACGCTCAAGGCCGATCCGCGCTTCGTGGCCAGCCCTGCTTACCGGTTCATGGCCGCCGTGCTGCCGGCCGACGAGGTGATGGCGGCCTAAGGCAGGTGCCTCAACCACGCTTGCTCCCCGCAGCAAGGCCGCTATAGTCGCCCGGTCGTCGGTTCCCGCATGAGGCGGGACGCGAGAAGGGAACGCGGTGCGGGTTTCACCCAATTCCGCGGCTGCCCCCGCAACTGTAAGCGGCGAGTGCCTTTCCACCTGCCACTGGAGCCGTTCCGCTCCGGGAAGGCCGAAAGGAGGCTTTGACCCGCGAGCCAGGAGACCTGCCGGCGGCGAAACCTTTAGCCGCGCCCTCGGGTGGAGGGCGCAAGGGGGATCAAAATGAATATCGCATCGCTTTGCCGCACCGCTTTCGCCGTCCTTGCCGCACTGCTCGCCAGCATGGGCACCGCCGCCGCGCATCATGTGATGGGGGGCGGGCTGCCTTCGACCTTCAGCCAAGGGCTGCTCTCCGGCCTCGGCCATCCGGTGATCGGACCCGATCACCTTGCCTTTCTCATCGCGGTCGGCATCGCCGTCGGTGTCGGCGGCTTGAGTCTGGCGCTGCCGGTCGTGTTCGTCGCCGCCTCGGCGATTGGCGTTGCGCTGCATGTCTATGGGCTCGACCTGCCTGGCGCCGAGCTGATCATCGCCCTCTCGGTGATCATCGCGGGGGTCTTGGTCGCGCGCGGGCGCGCGCTGCCGCTCGGCGCATGGGCGGTCCTGTTCGGTCTCGCCGGTCTCGCGCATGGCTATGCCTATGGCGAGTCGATCTTCGGCGCCGAGCCGACCCCGCTCTGGGCCTATCTCGCCGGCCTGGTGATCGTTCAGAGCGCGCTGACGCTCGGCGTCGCGCTGGTGGCGCGCCGCAGCGGCGCCGAAGTGTCCGCGCTCGCGCCGCGTCTCGCCGGCGCGGCGATCGTCGGCGTCGGACTGACGGCGCTGATCGGTCAGATCGTCCCTGGCGTCTGATGCGTTGATGGCTGAGACCAAGACCGGGGGCGGGCTCGTCACGCTTGTCCTCGGCGGCGCCCGCTCCGGCAAGAGCCGCTACGCCGAGTGGCTGATCTCGACCAGTCCCAAGCCTTGGGTCTACATCGCCACGGCCGAGGCCAAGGACGACGAGATGGCCGCACGCATCGCGGAGCACAAGGCGCGCCGCGCGGCCGGATGGCAAACCGTGGAGGCGCAGCATGAAGTGCCGGAGGCGCTTGCCGCGGCGCCGGGGAACGCCGCCGTGCTGGTGGACTGCCTGACCCTTTGGCTGTCCAATCTCATGCTCGGGAGCTTCAATGTGGAGGTGATGATCGAACGGCTCGAACAGGCGCTTGGCGCGCGCGCCGGACCGACCGTGCTCGTCTCCAACGAAGTCGGCCTCGGCATCGTGCCGGACAACGCGCTTGCGCGGCGTTTTCGCGATGTCCAGGGCACGCTCAATCAGCGGGTCGCGGCGAAGGCGGCGCGCGTGATCATGATGGTGGCTGGCATTCCGGTCGCGGTGAAAAGCCCATGACCAAGACGGTCGACCAGAAGGACGCCGAGCGCCATCGCGCCAAGATGGCGAACCGCAAGGCGCGCCAGGACGAGGAGGTCGCCGGCAAGGCGATCGAGATGGGTCTGCTGATCGTCCATACCGGCACCGGCAAGGGCAAATCGACGGCTGCGTTCGGCTTGGCGCTGCGCATGCTCGGCCGCGGGCGCCGCGTAGGCGTGGTGCAGTTCATCAAGGGCGCCTGGCACACTGCTGAGCGTGACGCGCTCGCCAAGTTCGGCGATCAGGTCTCCTGGCACACCATGGGCGAGGGCTTCACCTGGGAGACGCAGGACCTCGCCCGCGACATCGCCGCCGCCGAGCGCGCTTGGGCCAAGGCGCAAGAACTGATGGCCGATCCGAGCTTTGGCTTGGTCATTCTCGACGAGCTGAATATTGCCCTCCGCTACGACTATCTCCCTCTCGATCAGGTGATTGCCACCTTGAAAGCGCGACGACCCGACCTGCATGTCATCGTCACCGGCCGCAACGCCAAGGCGCCGCTGATCGAGGCGGCCGACCTCGTCACCGAGATGACCCTGGTGAAGCACCATTTCGCCTCGGGCGTGAAAGCGCAGGAAGGCATCGAGTTCTGAGTTCATGCCCGCCCGCGCGATCATGTTCCAGGGCACGGGCTCCGATGTCGGCAAGTCGCTGATCGTCGCCGGGCTCGCACGGGCACTGGCGATACGCGGCCTGAAGGTCGCGCCGTTCAAGCCGCAGAACATGTCGAACAACGCGGCGGTGACCGAGGACGGCGGCGAGATCGGCCGCGCGCAAGCGCTGCAAGCCCGCGCCGCGCGCCTTCCCGCGAGCGTGCACATGAACCCGGTGCTGCTCAAGCCGCAAAGCGAAATCGGCGCGCAGATCGTGGTGCAGGGCAAGGTTTACGGCCGCGCCTCCGCCGCCGAGTATCAAAGGATCAAGCCCGAGCTGTTGCCCTTCGTGCTCGACAGCTTCGCCAAGCTCAGGGGCGAGGCGGATATCGTGCTGGTCGAAGGCGCCGGCAGCGCGTCGGAGATCAATCTCCGCGGCAACGACATCGCCAATATGGGCTTTGCCCGCGCCGCGGACCTTCCCGTGGTGCTGATCGGCGACATCGACCGCGGCGGGGTGATCGCCAGCCTCGCCGGCACCAAGGCGGTGATCGACGCCGCGGACGCGGCGCTGATCGAAGCCTTCCTCGTCAACAAATTCCGCGGCGATCCCGCGCTTTTCAAAGATGGCATGGAACTGCTCGCGGAGGCGACCGGTTGGGAGGCGCTCGGCCTCATCCCGTTCTTTCCCGAAGCGCGGCTGCTCCCGGCCGAGGACGCCCTCGCCCTCGACGGCGTGCGCCCGGCGAAACCAGAGGCGCGGATCAAGATCGCGGTTCCCGTTCTGCCGCATATCGCCAATTTCGACGATCTCGACCCGCTCGACGCCGAGCCCTCGGTCGATCTCGTGCGCGTGCGTCCTGGTAGTGCGCTGCCCGGCGACGCCGATCTGGTGATCCTGCCGGGATCGAAAGCCACCATCGCCGATCTTAAGGCGCTGCGCGAGGCCGGCTTCCATGTCGACATTGCCGCGCATCTTCGCCGCGGCGGCACGGTGCTCGGGCTGTGCGGCGGCTATCAGATGCTCGGCGGTGCGATCCACGATCCGCGAGGCATCGAAGGGCCTGCCGGAACCGCCGACGGCCTCGGTCTGCTCGAGGTCGAAACCACGCTCGCCGATGACAAGCGGCTGGAGCAGGCCGAGGGCACGACCGCCGACGGCGCGCCCTTCTCCGGTTACGAAATGCATATGGGCGTGACCGAAGGCCCAGACTGTGCGCGGCCCTTCGCCCGGCTTGCCGACGGCACCCAAGACGGCGCGGTCTCGCGCGACGGGAGGGTGATCGGCACCTATCTGCACGGGTTGTTCGCCGACGATCGCCAGCGCGGCGCCTGGCTCGCGCGGTTCGGCTCGAGCTCAGCCGTCGCCTACGATGCGCTGGTCGAAGACACGCTCGACAAGCTCGCCGCGCATCTCGAAGCCCATATCGAGATCGACCGGCTGCTCAAGCGAGCAAGGTGAGCGCGGCGAGCACGAAGACGAGGGCGATGAAGAGGCCGTCGGCGCGGCCGTAAAGCTCGAGCGCGGCGCGAATATCGGCAATGCCAGCCTCGCGGCGCCCGTCTCCCATCCAGGCCCCCTCCGCCTCCTCGCCGTGATAGCTGCGCGGGCCGGCGAGCGCGAGCCCGAGCGCGCCGGCCATGGCGGCTTCGGGATAGCCCGCATTCGGCGAAACATGTTTCGGACCGTCCCGCCAGGTGGCCTGCCATGCCGCCGCAGCCGACGCGCCCTTGGTCAGCGCCGCGGCAGCGACGATCAGTAGCGCCGAGAGCCGCGACGCCGGCAGGTTGACGATATCGTCGAGTTGCGCCGCGTTGCGGCCGAAATCGGCGTGGCGCGGGGTACGGTGTCCGATCATGCTGTCCGCCGTATTGATCGCCTTGTAGAGTGCAGCCCCCGGAAGACCGGCGAGGACCATGAAGAAAGACGGCGCCACCACCCCATCGGAGAAATTCTCGGCGAGGCTCTCGATTGCCGCGCGCGCCACGCCCGCCTCATCGAGTGCCGCCGTGTCGCGTCCGACGATCTTCGCCACCGCCTCGCGCCCCGCTTCGAGGCCGCGTTCCTCGAGCGCCGCGGCGACATCGGCGACATGCATGAACAGGCTGCGCTGCGAGAGCATGCTGCTGGCGACGATGGCGACGGCAAGCAGCCCGAGCGGCAGCAGCAACAGGACCTGCTCGACAATGAAGGCGATAATCCCCACCACGAAGAGCAGCACGAACACGGCGATCGCGCCCGCGCGGCGGCGCGTCTCGGCGCTTGCATCTTCGCGATTCAATTTCGCGTCGAGCCAGCCGATCAGCTTGCCCATCCAGGTGACGGGATGGCCGATGGCGCGCGCCAGACTTTGCGGATAACCGAACATGAGCTCGATCAGCAAAGCGAGAAGCGTGAGCGGCGCGGCCATGGCGTCTTCCCCCGATCTTGCGCCGCTTTTCCATGGCGGCGATCTCGGCGCGGCCCGGATGCTGTTTCCCAACGCGCCTGAACCTTTCCTCGATCTCTCGACCGGGATCAATCCAAATCCCTACCCGGTCGGGCACCTTCCTTCGGATGCCTTCACCAAATTGCCGCAGCCGGAGGCGCTGTCGCGGCTCACCGAGATCGCCGCCGCAGCCTATGGCGCGCCGTCCCCCCCACATGTCGTCGCCGCCCCCGGCTCGCAGATCGCGATGACCTTGCTGGCCGCATCTGTCCCACCCGGACGCGCGGTGGTGCTCGGCCCGACCTATGCCGAGCATGCACGCGCGGCGGAGCTTGCCGGGCACCAGGTGGCGGAGGCGAGCCACATCGAGCGGCTCGGCGATGCCACACTTGCCATCATCGTCAATCCCAACAACCCGGACGGGCGAGTCGCGACCAGGGATGCGCTATTGTCCGTGGCGGATCGACTGCGCCGGCATGGCGGTTTATTGGTCGTGGACGAGGCCTTCATCGAAGCCGGCCCGCACGCGGAAAGTTTCGCCGAGGCAGTCGAGCATGCGAGCGTCGTCGTGCTCCGGTCCTTCGGCAAGTTCTACGGCCTGCCTGGTCTTAGACTGAGCTTTGCGCTGGCGAATACGAACCTGGCGCAGCGCCTCGCCGCCGCGCTCGGGCCCTGGCCCGTGTCAGGGGCGGCGCTGGCAATTGGCGCCGCTGCCTTGGCGGACAAATCTTGGAGCGACACCAGCCGCGCTTCGCTCGAAGCGGCAGCCGGCCGGCTCGATGGTTTGCTTCACCGGGCCGGGCTGAAAGTCATCGGCGGTACGTTTCTGTTCCGTCTCGCGCAGACCCCAAATGCCGAAGCATTGTTCCGCCGGCTCGGCGAGCAAGGCGTGCTGGTGCGCCGCTTCGAGCGGGAGCCTAATTGGTTGCGCTTCGGCTTGCCGGGCGGCGAGTCCGACTGGCAACGGCTGGAAGCCGCGCTCGTCACATCCTGATGGTGCGTTGCCTGGATTAATGCGTCCAACGCCGCGCGTGGTGTTGCGTGGCCTCGAGATTGCCTTGGGCTTCTTCCGGCAAGAGCCGCGCGATCACGCCCATGGCCAGCTCCACGGAGATTTCGCTTGCGCCGCACTCCTTGAGCTGCTCGCGCAGCCAGCCGTAAATCTCTTCGTCCCCCGCCTTCAGCCCGACGGCGATCTCTTCGAGCATCTGCACCAACGATTCTGCTGCCATCGTGCCCCTCCATCCGGCCCGGCTAAGGCCAGGCTCCCGGTCACGCCCTGTTGCGGCTCTCCTGGTGCGAATCCCCCCGATTCGTCTCCATCATACTTGGTCTTGGGTGGCTTTAACGTTGCGCGACGGCCACAGTCGCGGCTTTTCCGTCAGTCTTCCCCCGGACGGGGCCCGACGAAGGATAGCGGCCTGACCGAAGCGGTGCTGCGCGGATCGCTTTCCGCCTCCGCCACCGGCGCGCCTCGGTTGAACACCGGCTTGCAATAGTGACGGCCGTTCCTGGCGTTCTTCTGCAGAAGATCGACGTGAATATGGTTGTAGTGGTAGCGGTCGCTCCCCGGCCCGAGCACGGTGTAGAACTCCGCGCAGGCGCCGGCGATCACCGTCTGGAGAAACGCCTTCTCGCGCGCACTTCCCTTCCACCAGCCTCGATACATGCTGATCTCCTCGCCGCTCGCCAGCCGGAAGCCGGCGATGTCGAGCGCATTGCCGAAGGCATGCTCGGAGATATGGCCATAATTGTTGCCGTTGCGGCCGCGGCAGCCATAGGAGGCGATCTGCTTGATCTCGACCACTGGGCGGCCGAAATGGCGATAGGCCGCGGGCTGCACGGTGGCCTTGATCCAGCGATCGAGGCCTGCCGTGAGCGGACAGCCGATCGTCGCCGGGGGCGAGACGCCGACCCTGCCGCCCGACAGCCCCGAAACGCGAAGCGGCACGTCGAGCCCACACACACCGGGCCCGTCGATCTTGGACATCGCCTTGACATAGGCCGAGGCGCGAACCGCCCCGCTGGTGAGGCAGGCATGCTCGGCCTGGCCGCGCCAGGGCGCGCGCTGGCCGGAATTGAACGTGCCGCCACCGCCGCCGCAGCCGATCAAGGCTCCAAGCCCCGCGGCAACGGCGACGCCCGCTACGAGATACGCAACCCTCACCCCCATGACCCCCGAAATTTGGGGCAAGGGTCTGAAAAATGTTTCAATGAACCTTAACGCGCGCCGCCAACGCGCTTCCGGCACGAAGCGGGAACGAACCGGTCGCTCAGCTAACCAGCAGCCAGAGTCCCATGGCGATCAGCGCGGCGGTCCAGATCAGGTCGAGATTGACCCAGCCGCGGCGCAGAAAATCGAGCCCCAGCCATTGATAGACGCTGAGCGCCACCACGCCGGTGGTGACCAGCATGGCGAGGCTGTGCACCAGCACGGCCAGCGAGGCGGTCAGCAGTGAAGCGGTCGTTGGCGCATGATGCGCGTGCTCACCGCCCTCGGCGAGCGGCAGCAGCACCGGCAGCAGCATTGCGCCGGCACCATGCGCGGTCGCCATGACGAAGGACCAGGCGAACAGACCGGCGAGGCCGGTGCGGAGCCCGATGCGCAGGCGATGCCGGTGGCCGTAGAGAAGATGATAGGCTCCCCAGGCGATCAGGAGCACGCCCGACGCAATGCGGAGTGTCGCCGCGTCGATCGCTTGGCCGAGAGCGATCGCGGCATAGACCACGACGGCAATCGACGCCGCGTGCCCGAGCGCAATCGGGATCAGCGAGACGAGCACCACCTTGCGGCTTTGCCGGTAGAGCCCGAGCGCAACCGCGAACAACCAGCCCATCGCCGGGTTGAGGCCGTGAAACGCGCCGAGCGCGATCAGCACCAGCCACGGCGAAACATCCCCGGCATCCATTCAAGGGTCACGGATAACAGTAGGAGTCGGACGAACAGTCGCCGCCTTGCAGCCGCACTTGATGCGGACGGTGGCTCTTCGGCCACGACACGAAGAAGCGCGGATCGAAGTCGATGCCGCCGTTTTCGCCCGCGTCGAGCTTCACCATCCAGCCGTCGATGCCTTCGGGATAGAATTGCGGGTCGACCGCACCGTAAAGCGAATTGGTGAAATAGACGCGCCGGCCGTCGCGGCTGATCTCGACCATTTGCGGTCCGCCGTTCAGGGCGCCGTTGGCGCCGGGATGTGCCGCGCGCGAAACGATGCCGCCGATCCGCACGGTGCCGGTGAGCTTCGGATCGAACGGGTCGCTCACGTCATATTGGCGGAGGTCGCCGGTGCCCCAGCAGGCGACATAGAGGAAGCGGTCGTCCATCGACAGGTCGATATCGGTGACGAGCGGCGGCACTGCCTTGAAGCCTTTCAGCACCGGCGGCAGCAGATCCGGATCGGCGGGCTCCGCAGGGATGTCGATGACCTTGTTCACCGCCCATTTGTCGCCGTCGCGATGCCAGACCCAGATCGAGGACGAGAGATCCTTGAGGCTCACTACGCAATTGACGAAGCCATAGGCCTTGGTCGGATCGTGCGCGGGTCGAAGCTCGAACACGAGTTGATAGTCCGGGCCGAAATCGATCTCCTGGAGATGCTTGCGCTTCTGCAAGTCCCAGAAGTGCAGCCGCCGCCCATATTGCGCGCCAAGTAAGATCTCCGGGATCAGCCCGTTCTCCACCGTGTTGGGCGTACCCCACTCGCTCGTCACCAAGGTGTCGTAGCCGAGATGCCACCAGGCGTCATAGGCAAGCTGCTGCGGTCCCCGCTCTACCTCCCAGCGGCCGAGCACATCGAAAGTCTCCGCATCCATCAGGAACACGCCGCCTGGCCCATCGCCCGTCGCGTTGCCGAGCGCCGAGACATAAATCCCGTCCGGCCCGCAATGCACCGTGTGCGGCCGGCTATAGCCGGTGGCCTCGATCAGTTCCTCCGGCTCGATCACCCGTACGATCATCGGGTTCCTCGGGTCCGGCTTGGTGTCGATGATGTAGATGCGCGAGGAGCGCAGGCCCGGCACGACGAGATAGCGCCGCTCGACATGCGGATGCGGCGCGTTCGGGCACAGGCACGAGCTGCAAGCGTTCCAGCCATAGTGGTGCAGCTCGTCGCCGGCCTTCGGCATGTCGACTCCGCCGACGATCTTGGCATAGCTCGTCGAGTTAGGATCGACGTCGACCACGGCAATCGAGTCGGGCACGTCACGATTGGGCGCGAAGGCGGCGACATAAGCCAAGCTTTCGGCAGGGGCCTTGGCGGCAAGCCGCGGCGAGGGATAGAAGGTCGGGTCCGGCGTCCAGCGGGGCATGGGGGAACTCCACTTGGTGCGAAGCCCCGCATCATCGCTTTTTGGACCGATCACGGCAAGCGAGGCCGGTCCCGGTTGGCGACGGTCCTGTCACGAACCGCCGGCGGATTGGGACCTGCTCAGACCACGTAGCCGGAAGCGGCCGGTCGGGTGGGCCCCCGGTGCGTCGCATACAGCAAATTGGCCCAGCCTATCGTGCGCCGCTCCTTCCAACGCTCCGCGATCGCTGTGAATGCATCGAGGCTATCGAGCGGGCGATAGATGGGCATCTCCTTCGGCCGCGCGAGCGGCGCAAGCAGGCTGGCGACGGCAATGTCGGCGCGGCTGGGCCGATCGCCGACCAAGTAAGGCCGCCCGTCGGCGAGTCTTCGATCGAGCCAGTCAAGCTCGGCCTCGAGCGTCGTTTGACTTTCAGCGGCGGCGCTTGGGCAAACATCGTACATCGACATCATGATCTTTCTCGTGACCGGCCACATCAGGCCGCCGACGACGCGATGTGTGACCGATGTGCTGAGGAAAAGCGCCGGCTTGACCACATCGGGACGAGTCGGCAGGGTTTCCGCATAAATAAGGCGCCGGACATGCGGGCCGATCACCTCGTCCGCCCGGCGCTCGATCACTTTGGCCTCGGCCGCGTCGCTGTCGCTTGGTGCGAGGCTGCGGCCGGCATCGGAACAATGCTTCTCCGCCCAATCAATGATGGCCCCGCTTCCTTGAATTAGATCGGTGCCGTCGAGCAGAATCGGCAGCGTTGTGTCCGCCGCGCCGAGACGCTTGGCGACGAGTCGATGCAATCCCGGCGCCCAACCGACTTCGCTGTACTGGACTCCATGCCAATCCAGAGCCCAGCGCGCCTTCTCGCAAAAGTGAGATATGCCGAAAGTAATGAATCTGAGGCCGGTCTGCTTCATCGACGCCTCCCTGAAGGCGAAGACTTCCACCGGGGAGCCTAGCAGGGGCGAAATCGGTTGTCCTGAAGAAGGCTGAAAAGCTCTGAAATCGGCCGGTCGCAGACCTAGGCGAGGCCGAGCGCCTTTTTGGCCTTGGCGGTGATCGATTGGCGAGTGGAAAAAAATCCCTCCCAAGGGTCGCTCTTCAACGCTTTGAGCCGCGTCGGCAAGGTCTTCACGTTGTAAGGGGCCGCCGTCTTCAGTCCCTTCAACTCATCCCAGCGGAGCGGACAGGCGACCGGCGCGCCTTCCTTGGCGCGGGTCGAGTAGTTGACGATGGCCGAGCCGCCGCGCTGATTGCGCAGATAATCGACGAAGATCTTGCCCACCCGCGTCTTCTTCAGCGGGTTCGCCGTGTAGCGGTCGGGACGGGCGGCAACGAGCGCATCGGCAATCGCCTTGGCGAAGGCCTTCACTTCGTCCCAGCCGAGCTTAGGGGTGAGCGGCGCGACGAGATGCAGGCCCTTGCCGCCGGTCGATTTGAGGAAGCTCTTGAAGCCGAGGTCGGCGAGAAACTCGCGCACCTCCACTGCTGCCGCTTTCAAAGTTGCCAGCGGCAGGTCCTCGTCGGGGTCGAGGTCGAACACGATGCGGTCGGGCTTGTCGATATGCGCGAGCGACACGCCCCAATCGTGAATCTCGAGCGTGCCGATCTGCACCAGGCCGAACAGGCCTTTCTCACTGTCGATATAGAGGTAAGGCTTCTTGCTCTCCCCGCCCGCAATCGGGATCAGCTTGATCGCGTCGCTCATGCCCTTCATCTCGTGGCGCTGGAAGAAGCGCTGCCCGTCGATCCCGTCGGGACAACGCACGAGGCTGATCGGGCGCCGCTTGACATAGGCCAGGAGATCGGACGCCACGGTCTCGTAGTAATTCGCGACACCGAGCTTGGTGAGCTTGATGGCCGGGTAATAGACCTTGTCGGGATTGGAGAGGGTGATGCCGGAAAAGACCGGGTCTTTGCCCTTTTTCGCGCTCGCTCTGGCCATGCCGGCCTCCTCGTCAGCCATTTCGCCATGCACTTCGCGCGACGGCTTGTCCTCGCGCAGTCCCTTGAAGCTCGGATGCCGCAGCCGTCCGTCGCGCGTCTTCTCGGCAAACTCGACCTGCGCCACGAGTTTCGGCTCAAGCCAGACCGCGTCCTTGCGCTCGGCGGCCGGCACCTCCTCGAACGGCGAGCGCGCGCGTTCCAGCGGCGCGAATTTCTTGGCGAGGCTTGTGAAGGTCCCCGCGTCGAAGCCGGTGCCGACCTTGCCGGAATAGATGAGCTTACCGTCCGCGAACGTGCCGAGCAGCAACGACGAAAATGGTTTGCCGCGCACCTCCGAGCGGCTATAGCCGCCGATCACGAATTCCTCGCCCTGCTTGCTCTTGATCTTGAGCCAGTCCCTGCCGCGACCAGAGATGTAAGGCCGGTCGGCACGCTTCGACATGATGCCTTCCAGCCCATGCGCGCTCGCTTGGGCGAAGAATTCCGGGCCAGAGCCCTCCACATAGTCGGCGTATACGAGATAGTTGGAGAGGCCCTTCGCCGACATCAGCTTGGCGAGCGCCGCGCGCCGCTCCTTCAACGGCTTCTTGCGCCAATCCTTGCCGTCGAGCGACAGCAGATCGAACACGAAATAGCGGATCGCCGGATGCGGGCTGTCGATATGCTGTTGCAGCGATTTGAAATCGGTGACGCCCGACGGCAGCACGAAGGCGACTTCGCCGTCGAGCAGCACGCTCTCGCAAGGCAGAGTCGACATTGCCTTGGCGATCGCCGGAAAGCGCACCGTCCAGTCGAGTCCGCTGCGGCTGAACAAAGTGACGTCGTCGCCGGCTTTGCGCGCGATGATGCGGTAGCCGTCATATTTCACTTCATGCAGCCAGTTCGACCCGCTCGGCACCTCGGTGTCGAGCGTGGCAAGCTCGGGCTCGACGAAGTCGGGAACTAGCGTGCGGGCTTTTTTGCCCGACGGGGCTTTGCCGTTGCCGCGCGCTTTGCCCGTGCGGCCGGAGTTTTTTTTTGAGCCTTGTTGGAGGTCCACACGGCGCTGTCGCCGTGCTCGATCTGCTCCATGCTGCGGCCGGTTTTGACGCTGGTGTCGAACTCTTCGGTGGGTTCGTCGCCGTCGCCGGCATAGTCGTCACGCTTCTTGATCAAGAGCCAGTTCTGCCGCCCGCGGTCCTCCTTGCGTGGCTTCATCCGCACCAGCACGAAATCGCCGTTGAGCCGGTGGCCATGCAGGCGGAATTTGAGATCGCCCTTGGCGAGGCCCTCGTCGGGATCGTTGAGCGGCTCCCAGGTGCCTTCGTCCCAGATCATCACCGGGCCCGCGCCATACTCCCCCTTGGGGATCACGCCTTCGAAGCCGCCATATTCGAGCGGATGGTCCTCGGTCATCACCGCGAGCCGCTTCTGGCTCGGATCGAGGCTCGGGCCCCTGGTCACGGCCCAACTCTTCAAGACGCCGTCATGCTCGAGCCGGAAATCGAAATGGGTGCGCCGCGCCGCGTGCTTCTGGATGACGAAGCTGTTGCCCTTGGCGCGGCTGCGCTTCGGGCCGGGCTCCGGCGTCTTGCCGAAGTCGCGCTTCGCCTTGTAATCGGCAAGCAGGTCTCGACCGGCCGACCGCGCCATGCTTAAGCGGACTTCCGCTTCGGCGCGCTCTTCGCCGTCTTCTTGCCGCGCGCGGCGCCGGAGCGCTTGGCAGCGGACTTGGCGGCGGCCCCGCCTTTGCCCTGCTGCACACTCTTCTTCAAGGCGTCCATGATGTTGATCACCTTGGCGGTGGGCGGCCCGGCCTCGACGATCTCCGGCGCACGATGCTCGATCTTGGCGTTGATCAGCTCCCACACCGCCTCGCTATATTCGTCCTTGAACTGCTCTGGCTCGAACTTGCCGCTCTTGCGCTTGATCAGCTCTTTGGCGAGATCAAGCGCCTCCTTGTCGACCTTGACCTCGGTGATTTCCTTGAAGATCGGTTCGGCGGCGCGGATCTCGTTGGCGTGACGCAGCACTTCGAGCAGAAGCCCTTTGCCGAAGGGTTTGATGGCGACGATGTTGCCGCGCCCGCGCAGGATGAACTGGCCCACGCCGATCTTCTTCGAGTCTTTCAAGGCCTTCTGCAGGATGGCGTAGCCCTCGTCGGCCATCTCGCCGTCGGGCAGAAGATAATAGGGCGTCTCGAAATAGCGGTCGTCGATCGCGCTTTCGTCGACGAACCGGGCGAGATCGATGGTCTGCTTCGACTCGAGCTTCAACTCATCGACTTCTTTCGGGTCGATCAGGACATATTTGCCCTTCTCGTATTCGTAGCCTTTGGTGATCTCCTCGTTCTCCACCGGCCCGACCCCCGGCACGATCTTCTGGTAGCGGATGCGCTTGCCGGAGGGCTCGTGAATCTGATGGAAGGCGATGGCCCGCTCGGAGGTCGTGGCCGGATAGAGCTTGACTGGGATATTGACCAGCGACAGCCGCAAATAGCCGGTCCAGAAAGCGCGGGGTGCCATACTCGTAACTCCTCGGGCAACGCAAACTTGGCCAAGCCCGATCCTTCCGGTTCCTCGGAGGACACCGGTCGGGCAGCGGGCTCAATCTTCTACCTTATAACCATTTTCCTTAAGTATAAGTTCGAGCGCTTCAGGGAAGGTCAGCCGGACTTCCTTGCCGGGGCACTCCCCGTCGTCGTCGAGCGCCACGTTGCAGCTGTCGAGCCCCCAATCCGACACCCTGTCATAATGCACGAGCATCAACTCCCAGGCCTGGTTTACCTCGCCGAGCAGGCTCTTCTCGCCGACATAGCCGGCCAGGAACCCGTTCACATCGTCGCCATTTTCCGCAAGGTTGCCGATCATATCCTTGAGCCACGAGACATGTGCCGGCCGGAAACGCGGTTCGCTCGACACATTCACGACGGAACCGTTTTCGACGGCAATCACCTGTAGCGGTGTCTCCGAGCAGGCGTAGCAGGCGAAGGCATAAAGGAACGCATTGTCGCGCGTGGCGAACTCGTAGCGGCCATCGCCGTCGATATCGGCTGCAAGCATCGGACCGCCGTCGAACTCGCCGATATCCACCGTGCTCCAGCTTGCGCCATCGGCGCTCGCCGTGATGACGCTGGTGTCGGAGCAGCAATGCGCTCCTCCGGTATACAAGGACACCACCACCTCCGGGTAGGAGTTGCCCGGGTCCAGTTCCGCGATCTGCAGGTTGACCGGAGGATCGGGAAAGCCAACGTCTTCTCCCTCGAGTCTTGCGACCTCCTTGCCGTCGGCCAGAACGGTTATGACTGGGATATAGACGACCTCACTGTCCTCGAGCCGGTCTTCACGATAGCTGAGCACGGCACGCACCGGTCCTTGTGAAATTTCTTGCTGCTTGGGGGCGGTATCCTCCTCGCCGCTACCCGCCTCGATGGTCGGCGCATCGTTCACCCAATCGATATCCGGTGCTTCGAGATATTTTGCATCGGCTTCCTGGACGGCATTGACGAGACTTGCGGCGCTTGCGGCGCTTCCCACGCAAAGTGCGAGGGCCAGCAGCGCAATCACAAGGCGAAGGCTCAAGATCGGGGTCATGGGGGGTCTGAGGGATTGATGGAGCTCGTTAGGAACGCTGGCGTTCGTTATTCTAGCGCGCGGCGGCCCATCCTTCACAGGCCCTTCGGTTTCCTGCCTCGTCGCGGCCATCCTTGTGTGCTAGGGCTCTATTGAACTGGCCAGATCGTGGTCGTTTCCAAGCGTAGCGGTCTAAATCGCCGATGGACGATAGCAGCAAAAAGGTCGAGCCGTTTGTGCCCGCCGCCGTGATAACCGGCGCGACACAGGGTATCGGCAAGGCATTGGCGGCGGAGTTCGCCCGCGGCGGTCACAATCTTCTGCTGGTCGCACGCGACGAGAGGAAACTTGCGGCAGCCGCCGGCGCCTTGGCTCAGGCCCACGGCATCGAAGCGAAATACGTCGCCTGCGACCTCAGCACGGAAGAAGGTTGCGCCGACGTCGAAGGCGCGTTGCGGCGCTTCGGCTTCTATGCCGATATTCTGGTCAACAACGCCGGCGTCATGACTGCGGGCTTCTTCCAGGATGCCGATCCCGACGAGCTCCGGCACCTGGTCGATCTCGACGTGCGCGCGGTGGTCGATCTCACGCGCCGCTTCCTGCCAGGCATGCTCGCGCGCGGACGCGGCGGCGTGCTCAACGTCGCCTCCGTCGAGGGCTTGATGCCGGTGCCCTATCAGGCCACCTATGCCGCGGCTAAGGCTTTTGTCCTCTCGCTCAGTCGTGCGCTGGCTTATGAGACCATGGGCACCCGCGTTCGAGTCTCGGCTCTCGCTCCCGGCGCGGTAACCACCACCATGCACGCCAAGGCCGGCGCGGAATATGCGCGTTATGTGCAACTCTTTCCGGTGATGGATGCGGAGGAGGTCGCGCGCATCGGCTACCGCAAGTTCATGCGGGGCAAGAAGATCATCGTGCCGGGCTGGTTCAATCGCCTATGCATCTTCGCCCGGCGCTTCGCGCCCGACTTTGCGCTCGTGCCGCTGGTCGGATGGTTCTTCAGGGTGCGCGATGCCGAAGGCAACCTGCAGATGCCGCGGCTTGCGCGCGCGCCGAAAGCCACCAATGGCCGCGTTCCGATCGACGCCCATTCGGGCGACGGTCCGAGCTTGTCGGCCTAGCCGACATCCACCGCATTTGTAAAAGGCGACCCGAGGCATCGAACCTCGTCATCATGCTTTGTTAACCATACTCCCTCACCCTCTTGGCATCGGTTCCGCACGAGGGTGAAGACGGTGAAGACGATGAGTGAAAGCACAACGGTGAAGGAAAGCGTGACCGGAAACGGTTCCGGAGCGACGGGAAATACCGGCTATCGCATTGCGCTGGTACCCGGCGCGCTCGAAGTTTCGGCGCGGCTGGCAAGCAACGACGAGTTGGACATTCTGGTGAAGGTTCTGGAGGCGAACAAGGGCAGCCTGGGAAAGTTGCCTCGGTAGCCGCTTCCGCGCCGACCCCGCAGCTCCAGACAAGATCGCGCTTGCCTTTGGGCTTCCGCGCGGCGGCCTTCTCTCGCTTCGCAGGCGAAGGCTGGTGGAGCCGACCGGGCTAGCATCCTGCTGATAAATAACGGGTTTTTCTGGAAACCCACCTAAAAAGCATCATTGAGGCCCAAAGGGTATTCCGAACAGTGGAAACCCGCCGTGGCGCTCGCCTGCTGGGGCGTAAGGGGATCGATCTCCACCGCCGTTGCAGTAATGGGGAGGAAAGCCCATCACAGAAACTTCCGTAACACGCTTACGTGACGCCAGTGAGTCAATCTTCACAACCGGCGTAAGTCCGTGCACCTTTATCGGGGCCGTTTACGTCGCTTTTTTCCGTTGAGCGGCCTTAACCGCCGTTCCAGCTTCCATATGTCGGAGCTGCTCTTCGCTTAGCGTTTCATCTTTGGCTTCTTTCTGACCGAGGTCAGCGCTCGTCGTGGGAGCGGCGGCGTG
>DATICH010000171.1:0-26110 GCA_035456885.1 Methyloceanibacter sp. | reverse complement strand
GGCGCTGCCGCCGAGCACATAGGGCCTGGCCTTGCAGGCAGGCGCGCAATTCGTCGTTTCCACTCTCCAGCTCGTGCTTGCCGGCCTCGGCATCGGTCTGCTGGTGGCGGCGCCGATCGGCCCGGTGAACGTGCTCGTCATCCAACGGGCCGTGTCCCGCGGCTTCTGGGGCGGCCTTGCTGCCGGGCTCGGCGCGGTGATTGGTGACGGGCTGTTGGCCGCCCTCGCCGCCCTCAGCGTCACTGCCATTTCCAACGTGATGAGCGCCTATGCCGGGTGGATCCAGCTGATCGGCGGCATGTTGCTGGTGGGGTTCGGTTTCGCGCTTCTGTTCACGCGGCCGGCGCTCGCCATTCCTCTGGGACAGAAGTCCCATCTCCTGGAGCACGCCGGCATCATCCCGCAGACCTTCTTTCTCACCGTCACTAATCCGGGTGCGATCCTCGGCATGGCGGCGATGATCGGCGGCCTCGGCTCGTTGATCGGCGGTCTCAATACTTATTTCGAGGCGTTGCTGCTCGTCGCGGCGGTGATGGGCGGCAGCCTACTTTGGTGGCTTGGTCTGTCCGAGCTGATCGCCACCATCAGGCACAAGCTCACCGAGGGCCGGCTGAAGCTGATCAACCGCATCGCCGGCGCGGTGCTGATCGCGTTCGGTCTGATTCTGTTATTCGGAGGCGAGCTGCTCTAGTCCGAAACGGACGACCTACTGCGCGGTGCGCTTCAAGGTGAACTCGCCGTGATGAATGCGGCGCGATAGCCCGTTTGTCATCTTCGCCACGGCGTCTTCTCCATAGGCGCCGATGAGGTCGGCGAGTGCGGCGAACAGCGCAGCGTTGGCGAGCATTTCCGGCGCGATGCCGTCATGCAACGCTTCTTCCCACGCTTCGAGAATGTATTTGAGGGCAGCCTGTTTCTGCTCCTCGCTCGGCGAGGATCGTGGCGTTCGTCGTTCTGACTGCAACTCTGGCGCCCCCTTCGGCGACCTGGATCTCGGGTTGCGGCCACCATTGCACACTCGCGCCGCCGGTCCGGCGAGAGAGTGAACTAACCATTAATCCTTATGCTTAAAATTTTAACGGATCAGTCGGGAGGCTCGGCCTCCTCCACTGCCTCACCAGTCTGGTTCGGCGTAGGCGCTGCTGCTTGGTCGGCAGCCGGGGCGCCCCCGGTTTGATCGGCATCGGCCGCGGCGCCGTCGCTGGGAACCGCTCCGGCACCCTCGCCGCCCGGTGAATTCTCGCCCTCAGTGTTTGGCTTGGCCTCGGAGGGCGTCTTGGCGGCGAAGGTCGAGCCCTGCGCAAGCGAAGCCGCGATGCTGGCGCCCTCTGTGCTGAAACGTGTCGTGGCAAGCGTGGCCGATTGCGTGCAGGTGCGATAGGTACGGCGGTAGCCACGATAGCCATCGTTGAAGCTATTGACCAGCTTGGCGCGGCGGACTGCGGTCGTGCCCTCGTTCCGCAGGATCTCCTTCATCTGGTCGCGCCAGATCTGGCCTTCCTGCGCGCCGCACAGCTCCCGCAGATAGTGAACCGCGCCGAGAATCTCGGCGAGCCGCATCAGCTTGTTGTCATAGGGCCGGTCGTCGGGGGGAGGGGGCACCGAGCTTTCCCGCGGCACGATAGGGGGCAGATCGTCGCCGGGAGGTCTCGGCCTGGTTGCGCGCGGCTTGGGCGCGGATTTCTTCGGCTGATCAAACCACCAGAAGAACTGTGCCTTGGCGGGAGGCGCATAGAAGGCCGAAGCCCAAACCGCGCAAAGCGCGGCGAGCAGGAGCTTCAAGCATCCCTTCGCAGCCTGACCCATCGCCCTCCGTGAGTAGCGCCAATTTTTGTTGAAATCTAGCCGTCAAGACCTGAGCTTATGCGCCGCGATCCAGATCAGATCGGCGGTTCCGGGGGTCATCGCCAGGGCCTCTATATCGTCCAAATGCACCCATTCGGCCGCTTCGGCGTCAGCCCCCGCCTCGAGCCCTCCCGCAGTGGGGAGCCCATAAAACACCGTCAAGCGGTAGCCTCCAACGTCGCCCTCCGCGGCCATTTTGACCGTGTTGACGATGCCTTGAATGTCGGCCTCAAGACCCGTTTCCTCCTTGAGCTCGCGTATCACCGCATCGCGTGGCGTCTCTTGACCCTCTGCCTTGCCCCCAGGAAGGCTCCACAGGCCGGCGAACGGCGGACGCTTACGCCGCACCAGCAGCACCTTGCGATCCTTGAATAGGGCGATGCTCGCGCCTTCGCGGAGCGGTTTGTCTTGGCGGATCGGGGGTCGTGTTTGCATCGGGGCGGGCCGAGCGCGAGCGGCCACCCGCCTCTCTACTTCAATCAGCGGGTGCCGAACAGTGCGTCGATCGCGGCCTGTCCGCCAATATCGGCCGAGGCGTCGGGATTGGTCCGGTCCGACAGCGCCTCGCCATTGGCAATGGCGTTGGCCTCATCGATCAGCACGCGAAGGCGTTGCGTGGCGCGCTCGCATGTCGCGTTCAAATCCTTGCCGCGGCCGTTGAGTTCGGCGGCCACTTCGGCCACCAGGGTCACGGCCTCGCCATGCAGCCGCGCCACCGCCTCGTCGAAACGGGCACGGATCCTGGGGGGAGCCCGGCGATAAGCGGCAATCGCCAGATTTTTGTCGCGGAACCCGGACTCGGCGAAATGCTCTTCATAGGTCAGCGGCCGCCAGGACATGAGATCGTCGGTGAAATCTGCGGGCTCGGTGGCGATCGCCTCGAACAGCATCACCAACTCATGGAAGTGATTGAGATAATCGCTTGCGAGCAGCGTCGATTCGTTGATGTTGGTGCCGGGAATGTGCGAGCGGAAATGGCCGATCATGGCCGTGCGGAAGGCGGCGACGATGTCCTCCCGGCTCACGTCCTCGTATAGGTCCCTTTCGACGGGACCCGGTTTCTTGTTGGAAAGCATTGCCTCAGTGACGTGATCGGGCCTTGGAATAGTTCCAGTGTTGCCCGATCATGATTGCCAAAGCGTTACCGGACGTCGCCCGAATGTGCTCACGCTACAGTCTGACCTCGCCGCCCGAAGCCGTGCGCGCCTATTTCGGCTATTGCGACGCGCCGAATTTCCCCGCGCGCTACAATGTGGCTCCGACCCAGGATGTCGCGGTCGTGGCGCTCGACCGGGAAGGCGTGCGCCGCTTTCGGCTGATGCGCTGGGGGTTGCTGCCGCCCTTCGTCAAGGACCCGAAGAAATTCCCCACCCTCATCAACGCGCGCTCCGAGGAGCTGCTGGAGAAGGCCTCCTTCCGTCATGCGATGCGCTACCGCCGCTGCCTCGTGCCCGCCGACGCCTTCTATGAATGGACCGGGCCCAAGGGCAAGCGCCGGCCCTTTCTCTTGCGCCCGCGTGGTGGCCGGCTGATCGCCTTCGCCGGACTCTACGAGCGCTGGCGCGACGGCAAAGGCGGCGAGATCGACACGGTGGCGATCCTCACCTGTCCCGCTAACGCCACCATCGCCCCCCTGCACGACCGCATGCCGGTGGTGCTGGCGCCCGAGCATTTCGCGGCATGGCTGGACGTCAAAACGGCGCCCGCGGAAGAGGTTGCGCAGTTGTTGCGGCCGGCCCCAGACGATCTGTTCGAAGCAATCGAGATGCATCCCAAGATCAACGATTCCAAGCGCGACGAGCCGGGCATCCAAGAGCCGCTCGAGCCGTCACTGCTCTAGCTGCAATTTTCAGGCGAGGGGGGGAACAGCATGCTGCCGTCCGAGATCATCGATCGCTTTCGTGTCAGCAAAGGCAGCGGGTTCAAGCTCGTCAATTGCGATCCCTGCGACACTTGCGGGCTCGATATCAACAAGAAGGAAGCCAAGGACCTACTCGAGGTCGGCGTGAAGCGCCTGGCCGACCTACAGGAGCGGCTCTACGCCGACGACCGTTGGGCCGTCCTGGTGATCCTGCAAGGCATCGACACCGCGGGCAAAGACGGCGTCATCAAGCATGTGATGTCGGGCATCAACCCGCAAGGCTGCGAGGTGCACTCCTTTAAGGCGCCGAGCGAGAACGAGATCGATCATGACTTTCTCTGGCGCGCCTCGCGGGCGCTGCCGACGCGCGGGCGGATCGGTCTCTTCAACCGCTCCTATTACGAGGAGACCATCGTCGTGCGCGTGCATCCGGAACTCCTGCAGAAACAGCGTTTGCCGGAGGAACTGATCACCGGCGACATCTGGCAGCAGCGTTTCGAGGACATCAGCAATTTCGAGCATTACTTCGCGCATAACGGCGTCGTGACGCTCAAATTCTTCCTCAACCTTTCCAAGGAGGAGCAACTGCGGCGTTTGCTCGCGCGGATCGACGATCCGGAGAAGCGCTGGAAGTTCAAGGTTCGCGACGTCGAGGAGCGTAAGCTCTGGGACGACTATGCTCACGCCTACGAGGAGACCATCCGCCATACCGCGACCAAATATGCGCCTTGGTACGTGGTTCCGGCCGACCAAAAATGGTTCAGCCGCCTCGTCGTCGCCGCAACGCTGGTCGAAAAGATGGAAAAGCTCGATCTCAAATTTCCGAAATTCGACGACGGAAATCTGGAAGAGCTGGCGAAGATCCGCGCCGAACTTGCTGCCCAATTGCCGCCCGAGAAGAAGTCCTAGGGTGCCGAGGTGACGAGCAGGATGGCTAGCCCGTCATGGCCTTTGGCGCCGACGGTCTGGACCGCCGTGCCGCTCACTCGGGGGTCGGCGGCGGCGAGCTCGAAGAAGCGGCGCATGGCCTGCACGCTCGCATCCCCGCTCTCGGCCTCGAGCACCGCGCCCTCGCGCACCACATTGTCGACGATGATCAGCGAGCCCCGGCGCGCGAGCTTCACCGCCCATTGAAAGTAACCAGGCGTGCCCGGCTTGTCGGCATCGATGAAAATGAGGTCGAACGGAGCCTCCTCGGCGAGCCCAGGCAGAGTGTCCTGGGCGCGACCGATGCGCAGTTCGACACGGTCGGCGAGTCCCGCGCGCGCGATATTGGCACGGGCTACCTCGGCATAGTCCTCATTGGCTTCGAGCGTGATCAGCCGTCCGTCGGGAGCGAGCCCGCGAGCGAGCCAGATCGTGCTATAGCCGCCAAGTGTGCCAATCTCCAGGACACGCCGCGCGCCAATGGCATGCGCCAACAGCATTAGCAGCTTGCCCTGGTTGGGAGCGACGTTGATCGGGGGCAAGCCCGCCTTCTCGCTCGCTGCGAGCGCCGCATTTAGCGCCTCGTCGTCCGGAACGAGGCTTTCGACGATATATTCGTCAACGGCCGTCCACAGTGCATCGGTCTCGAGCCGTTTCATGGCAGGAGCTTCCCGGGGTTGAGAATATTTTTCGGATCGAACGCCGTCTTGATCTTGCGCATCAGCTCGATCTCCAAGGCCTGCTTGGCGTGCGGCAGGAGATCGCGCTTCATGCGGCCGATGCCGTGCTCGGCGCTGATCGTGCCGCCGAGATCGAGCACGATCTCGTGCACCGCGGCATTGAGCGCCTCCCAATAGCTCAGGAAGATGGCGCGCTCCATGCCGGGTGGCTGGCTGACATTGTAATGAATGTTGCCGTCGCCGAGATGGCCGAACGGCACCGGTCGCGCACCGGGGATCATCAACTCGACGAGCTGATTGGCACGCGCCACGAGCTCCGGCACCCGCGCGACCGGCACGGCCACGTCATGCTTGATGCTGCCGCCCTCGAGCTTCTGCACCTCGCTCATCAATGTACGCAGCCGCCAGAGTTCCTCGCCCTGTGCCAGCGACGAGGCAATGATCGCCGCGGCGATCTCGCTTGTTGCGAGGCCCTCGCCGAGCACTGTCTCAGCGAGTTGTTGCAACGCCTCGCCTTGCCGCGGGCTGGTGAGGTCGAAGAGTGCATACCAGGCATGTGGAGAAGGGAAGGGATCGCGCACGAGGCTGCCGTGCTTGAGCACGAACTCGATCCCGGTCCGGGACATTATTTCGAAGGCGGTGAGCCCAGGGCCCGCGCGCTCGAAGACGCGGGCGAAGAAGGCCGGCGCCGTCTCGAGTGCGCTCAAGCCCGCGATGCAGGTGATCTTCTCCGCGACTTTGGGAAAGAGCCGCAGCACCGCCGCGGTGATGATGCCGAGAGTGCCCTCCGAGCCGATGAACAGATCCTTGAGATCGTAGCCGGAATTGTCCTTGCGCAGCGATTTGAGTCCGTTCCAGACCCGCCCGTCGGCGAGCACGACTTCAAGGCCGAGGGTAAGGTCGCGCGCGCTGCCAAAAGCGAGCACATTGGTGCCGCCCGCATTGGTGGCGAGCACGCCGCCGATCTGCGCACTCCCCTCGGAGGCGAGGCTCAAGGGGAACGATCTTCCGGCGCTCTCCGCCACTTGCTGGGCGAGCGCGAGCGCGAGCCCAGCCTCGACCGTCATGCTGTTCGAGGCGAGATCGATGTCGCGCACATGGGTGAGCCGAGAGAGCGAGACAATGACCTCATGCCCGGTCTCGAACGGAATCTGTCCCCCGACGAGGCCGGTATTGCCGCCTTGCGGCACGATGGCGGTCTTGGTCTGATTGGCGAGCTTCAGGATCGCGGCGACGTCCTCGGTGTTGCCGGGCTTGAGCACAAGCGCCGCCTTGCCACGATAGCGGTCGCGCCATTCCACGAGATAGGGCGCCATGGCCTCCGCATCGCGGATGGCATGCTCCTCGCCGACAATGCGCGCGAAGGCATCGATGGTTTCTCGGCTCGGAGGTTGGTGGCTCGGCTGGTTTGCCATGGCAATGCGCTAGTCCCGATTGGCGGCGCGCTGCAAGCGGTCGTTGATGGCCTCGCCCAGGCCATGCGCCGGAATCGGCATCACGGCGATAGTTTCCGGCCCGGCCTGGTCGAGCTCCCTGAGCGCGGCGAAGAGCTTGGCGGCAGCTTCCTCCAGATTGCCGCCCACGCTGAGATTGATGGTGACCAGTGCGCCATGCGGCACGTCCGGCCCGAAGGCAAGCAGCGCCTCACTGGGAAGCACGTCGGCCACATTGAGCCGAAGCGGAGTGCTCGGCGCATAATGGGTGGCAAGCTGACCCGGCGAAGCCCCGCGCTCGCCCTCTCTGGCGGTGACGAGAGGCGCGCCGAGCACAAGCTCGATTGCCTCGCGCGGCACCGCGCCCGGCCGCAGCAGGGACGGGGCTCCGTCGACGACGCTCACCACCGTGGACTCGATGCCAAGCGGGCAGGGGCCTCCATCGAGGATTACTGATGGCCGGTCGCCGAGCTCCGCCTCGACATGGGCCGCAGTGGTCGGGCTAACGCGTCCCGAGCGATTGGCGCTCGGCGCGGCGATGGGGAGCCTCGCTTGGGCAAGAAGGTCTTGCGCGACAGGATGGGCCGGCGCCCTGAGCGCGATCGTGTCGAGGCCTGCGCTCACCAGCTCGGCAATGCTTGAAGTCGTGCGCCGCTTGAGCACAAGCGATAGGGGCCCAGGCCAAAATGCTTCGGCCAAGCGCCGCGCCGCCTCGTTCAGCAAGCCGTATTCCTCAGCCTCGGCGAGTCCCGGCACATGCACGATCAACGGATTGAAGCGTGGCCGCTCTTTGGCGGCGAACACCTTTGCCACGGCGCGCGCATCGAGGGCGTTGGCACCAAGCCCATAGACAGTCTCGGTGGGGAAAGCGACGAGCTCGCCGCGGGCCAATGCCTGCGCGGCGCGTCTGATGGCCCCATGGGTGGCAGGAACGATGGGCATTGCGCCATTTCGCGTGTTACCACCACCCGGTCAAGCTAGAGTGACTCCCCCGGTGGTAACCATACGCGCCAAATGACCACGCTGCTTCTCACCCATCCCGCCTGTCTCGAGCACGATACGGGCTACGGCCATCCGGAGCAGCCCGACCGTCTGCGGGCGATCGCCGGCGCGCTCGATGCGCCCGCATTCAAGTCGCTGAAGCGCGAAGAGACGCCGCGCGCCGAGCTTGCCGATATCGAGCGGCTGCACCCCAAGACCTATGTCGAGATGATTCGCGCCGCGATTCCGGAACGTGGTCATCGATCGCTCGACCCGGACACGATCGTCTCGCCGGGAAGTTGGGAAGCTGTGCTGCGTGCGGTCGGCGCCTCGATCCATGCCGTGGATCAGGTCGTGGACGGCAAGGTGGACAACGTGTTCTGCGCGGTGCGGCCGCCCGGCCATCACGCCGAGCTTTCCCGCGCCATGGGCTTTTGCCTGTTCAACACCGTAGCGATCGCCGCGCTGCATGCGCGCGCCAAGCATGGCGCGGAGCGCGTTGCCGTGGTCGATTTCGACGTGCATCACGGCAATGGCACGCAGGCCGCGTTCTGGTCCGACAAGGATCTGTTCTATGGCTCGACGCATCAGATGCCGCTCTTCCCGGGTACCGGTGCGCGGGATGAGACTGGCGTCGGCAACATCTTCAACGCACCGCTCAAGGCCGGCGACGACGGCGATGAGTTCAGCGCCGCCTATGAGACGGTGATCCTGCCCGCACTCGACAAATTCGCGCCGGATCTCCTGATCGTTTCCGCTGGCTTCGACGCCCACCTCCGCGACCCCCTGGCACAGCTCAGGCTGGTCGAGGACGATTTTGCCTGGATCACCGAGCAGCTCATGGAAATCGCTGCCAAGCATTGCGGGGGCAAACTCGTCTCCAGCCTCGAGGGCGGCTATGACCTCGATGCTTTGGCAAGCTCGACCGCGATCCATGTCCAAACCCTAATGAGCGCAAGCTCTTGATTGCAGGGGCGGGAAAGGGCTAAGCCAAACCTATGGCCGACCAGACCGATCATTCCGACATCAAGACGATGAGCTTCGAGCAGGCGCTCAAGGAGCTCGAATCGATCGTGGACCGCCTGGAGAAGGGTGACGTCGAGCTGGAAGCCTCGATCCTCATCTATGAGCGCGGCGAGGCGCTCAAGACTCATTGCGACATTCTGCTGCGTAAGGCGGAAGCGAGAGTCGAGAAGATCACGCTCAACCAAAACGGCCAGCCCACCGGCGCCGAGCCCCTCGACGTCGAGGACTAGCCCTAGCCCCTCTTACGGGCGGATCGCCGAGCATTTTGAGGAGCAGCCAAGGGAAGGGGAGACGCCGCTTGGGCGGGACGGGCCGCTCGGCTATGCTGGCTGGGAGGGGGACAATGCTTTGTGCCACGACACGATTTGGCCCGCCTTACGGGATAGTTGCAAGCTGGGCTCTCGGCCGATAAAGGTGGGCTTAACGCGTTGATCCTTCCGACCCTTTTCCTCACACCGCCGAGTAGTTGCGAATGAGCGCCGTCAGTTCCACGCCGTTGCTTGACCGCATCCGCACTCCGCAGGATCTCCGCGCCCTAGAGGACAACCAGCTGCCGCAGTTGGCCGAGGAGCTCCGCCAGGAGCTGATCAGCGCGGTCTCGGTGACCGGCGGTCATCTCGGCGCCGGCCTCGGCGTGGTCGAGCTGACCATCGCGCTTCACCATGTGTTCGACACGCCGATCGATAAATTGATCTGGGACGTCGGCCACCAATCCTACCCGCACAAGATCCTGACCGGCCGCCGGGATCGCATCCGCACTCTGCGCCAGGCGGACGGCCTCTCAGGCTTCTGCAAGCGGGCCGAGAGCGATTACGACACGTTCGGCGCCGGCCATTCGTCGACCTCGATTTCCGCCGGACTCGGTATGGCCGTGGCGCGCGATCTCGACGGCAAGGAGCACAACGTCATCGCCGTAATCGGCGACGGCGCCATGAGCGCAGGCATGGCCTATGAGGCGATGAACAATGCCGGCGCGATGAATTCGCGGCTGATCGTGATTCTCAACGACAACGACATGTCGATCGCGCCGCCGGTCGGCGCCATGAGCGCCTATCTCGCCAAGCTGATCTCGGGCGGGACCTATCGCCGCTTCCGCCGCTTCCTGAAGCGCGCCGCGCAAAGGTTGCTTCCCGACAAGTGGCAGAAGCGCGCTGCCCGTGCCGAGGAATTCACCCGCGGCTTCTGGACCGGCGGCACTTTGTTCGAGGAGCTCGGCTTCTACTATGTAGGCCCGATCGACGGGCACAATTTCGCGCATCTGCTGCCGGTGCTCCGCAATGTGCGCCGGATGCAGAATGGCCCAATTTTGGTTCATGTGGTTACCCAGAAGGGCAAGGGCTACGGACCCGCTGAAGTTTCGGCCGACAAGTTCCACGGCGTCGGCAAGTTCAATGTCGTTACCGGCGCGCAGGAGGCGCAAGTCCCTGGCACGCCACCGAGCTACACCAAGGTGTTCGCCAGTGCGCTGATCCAGGAGGCACGGGCCGACGAGAAAATCGTCGCGATCACCGCGGCGATGCCCTCGGGCACCGGGCTCGACCGCTTCGCGGCGGTTTTCCCGGAGCGGTGCTTCGACGTGGGCATCGCCGAGCAGCATGCCGTGACGTTCGCGGCGGGATTGGCAGCCGAAGGCTTGAAGCCCTTCGCCGCCATCTATTCGACCTTCCTCCAGCGTGCCTACGACCAGATCGTGCATGACGTCGCCATCCAGAGGCTCCCGGTCCGTTTTGCCATCGATCGTGCGGGGCTGGTTGGCGCCGACGGCCCGACCCATGCCGGGTCCTTCGACGTGGCCTATCTTTCCTGCCTGCCGGGCATGGTGGTGATGGCCGCCGCCGACGAGGCCGAGCTGGTGCATATGGTGGCAACCGCAGCGGCGATCGACGACCGCCCATCGGCATTCCGCTATCCGCGCGGGGAGGGGACTGGTATCGCGCTACCCGAGCGGGGCTCGCCGCTCGAAGTCGGCAAGGGCCGACTTTTGCGCGAAGGCTCGGCCGTGGCGTTGCTTTCCTTCGGCGCGCGGTTGCCGGAATGTCTCGCTGCGGCCGATCAGCTCGCGGGCTTCGGCCTTTCCGCGACCGTCGCCGACGCGCGCTTCGCCAAGCCGCTGGACATGGATCTGGTGCGTCGGCTCGCGCAGAACCACGAAGTCCTGATCACGGTCGAGGAAGGCGCGAGCGGCGGCTTCGGCGCCAACGTGCTGCATGCCCTCGCTCGCGAAGGCCTGCTCGACCGCGGGCTAAAAGTGCGAAGCTTGCACCTGCCCGACCGCTTCATCGAGCAGAACAAACCTGCCGCCATGTATGCGGAAGCCGGCCTCGATACCGCCGGCATCGTCTCGGCCGTGTTCGCGGCGCTCGGCAAGGAACGGGGCGACGCGGGCGCGGTGCGCCTCGCTTAGTTCAATCCAGCTTGCAATTCCTGCCGAACCGTTCGGCCGCCTCGGCGCGGCCGGTGTCGGACAGAGTGAGCGTGGTCGCCGCCATCTTGACGGTCACCGGCCCCGGCGACTTGAGCACCTCGAGCAGCGGCTTCACCTCGATTTCGCTTGCCTCGGCGAACATCGACCCGCTCTTGGTGTCGAGCTCCACCGCCCCCTCGAGCGACAGCGAGCTTCCGCCGGAGAACTCGATGATCAGCTTCTCGCCCGGCCGCGTTCCTTGAATCACGCCGAAAATATCCAGCACGGCGATGCCCATCTCATTGAAGCAGGAGAGCAGGAATTTCGGCTGCTTGGTCGCATCGAGCGAACCATAAGTAAGCGAGACGAAACCTTCGCTGGCTTTGTCGGTCCACACCAGCGTCTCCTGAGCGCGCACGAGCTTACCCGGCGCCGCGGTTGCGGCGAGAAGGCACACTACGAAGGATAGGCGCGCGGCAAGTGGACTCATCATGGGCATGAATGCTTTGGGATGTGAGTTGCAGCCGACCTCGGGCCGCGGCGGAGCGTGACCCTGTTTAGTCGAGCTTGCAGGCCCTCGCAATTGCTGTGGCTGCCTCGGCGCGGCCCGTTTCCGGCATTCTGGCGGTAATCCTACCCATTTCGGACGGCCAGCGGTCCCGGTGCCGCCAGGATCCAAGCAAGATAGACAGCAATGGCGCAGCCCGTTCGCTACGCGCCGACATGCAGCTCCGTGACCGGCATGGCGGCCCGTGCCATCGGGAAGAAGCCCACGAAGCCCGGATCGAACTCGTGATAATTGCAGGTGATTTCTTCTCCCGCGGCGATGTCGACCAGCGCATAGCCTCTGTCGAAGATACGGAAGTCCGTGTTCGGGCTCAGGCTATGGTTCATGAACTTGCCGTTGTCGCAGTCGAGGATCACGACGCCCGGCATCTCCAGATGCGGATAGGTGTAGCGGGCGATGTAGTCCTGCAAATGCGGCGGGTAGGTGCCGATCTCATGCGGATAGACGAAGATGTCGAATTTCGGGTTCAGACTCCAAAATAGACGTCCCCGTTCGATGAACTCTCCCGCGAAAACGCCGAGTCCCTGGATGGCACTCGGCGCAAGGTAAGTGCTGACTGTCAGCATGCAAAAGCCTCTTGAAGTGGGTCCGGGTCAAGCTCGCTCATGCGGTGTTGCCCGTCGCTTCGGTGCCGACCGACACCAAAATGCGCTTGCGCTTGAAGCGCCGCCGCTTGAGCGCCTTGATACGGCGCTCCAGATAGGGTGAGAAATGTCCTGCGTAGCGTTCCCAAAGCAATGGGATGCGCCAATCGTTGCCGGTTACGCGCCCGCGGCAGATCGGCGACCCGCAAGCGCAATCGAACTCGTCGTAGGGCGAGCCGTCGCACATCGCGTAGTCGATCGTCACCTCTTCGCCCGGTTGGATGCGGGCGAGTGCGACGATGGCGATCTGGCCGTCGAGCCCGGCATTGGGCTCGCAGGAATGATTGATGAAGTCCGGGCCCTCGTCCGGTCCATACGAGGCGAGATAGAGTCTCTCCTCGACCTGCACCGTGTGGCGCCTGATCTCCTCCGAGAGCTCATCGAGCTCGTCGGCCTCGACGATGCGCCCGCTCCAGACGGCAATAAGGTCGCCGGGCTCGATCACGTCCCGAGCGTAGACGGCCTTGCCGCCAGTAACGTCACGATTTTGGACTTCGCATTTGTCGGTAAGGTAAGCCGTACAATGATCTGGGCTCACGAGACCTCCGCGCACGCGCGCCGAGCGGGGCGCTGACGCAGTATAGTTGTTTGCGGCTGCCCGGCCGCTCCCGGCTCGACATCCGCGCGCGAGAGATTCCCCCGACGCGAGCGGCAGCATATGAGAAGCTTTGGTGTCCATCTACAAAAAAACGCGGCTCGATCGATTATTGGTGGAGAGCGGCTTGGCGGCGACACGCTCGCGGGCGGCCGACCTGATCCGCCGGGGCTGCGTCAAGGTGGCCGGCGAGACGGAGCTGAAACCGGGAGCGCTGGTAACCAAAGCCGCCGAGCTCGACGTCAGTCCGGACGCCGCGCCTTACGTCTCCCGCGGGGGACTGAAGCTTGCGGCGGCGCTTCAGGCCTTCGGCTTCGCGCCCGAGGGAAGAGTGGCGCTCGATCTCGGCGCCTCGACCGGCGGCTTCACCGACCTCCTGATCGCCCGCGGCGCGGCCAAGGTCTTTGCCGTCGATGTCGGCAGCGGCCAGCTCCACGCCAGGCTGAGGGCCGACCCCAAGATCGTCTCGTTGGAAGGCACGGACGCCAGAGCCCTCGACCGGTCGGTGATCGGCGAGGTGGTGACGGCAATCGTCGCCGATGTGAGCTTCATCAGCCTGACCTTGACGCTGCCTGCCGCGCTTGGCCTTGCCGCGCCCGGCGCCTGGCTCGTCGCCCTGATCAAGCCGCAATTCGAGGCGGGCCGGGAGGCGGTCGGCAAAGGCGGCATCGTCCGCGACGAGGCGGAGCGCCGCAAGGCCGTCGCCAAGGTGCGGAAATTCATCGAGGAGCAGCCCGGCTGGACGGTGCTGGGCGTGATCGCCTCGCCGCTCAAGGGCGGCAGCGGCAACGAGGAATTCCTGCTCGGCGCCCGCTATGATTAGCACCGGGGTCTAGCCCTGGCCGGTCTGGCCGCGGTGGCGGAGGTAATGGTCGGCCAACACGATGGCCAGCATCGCCTCGCCGATCGGCACCGCCCTGATGCCGACGCACGGGTCGTGGCGGCCTTTGGTCGAGATTTCGGTGTCGTTGCCGCGGGTATCGACGGTGTGGCGCGGAGTCAGGATCGAGGAGGTGGGCTTCACCGCGAAGCGCGCAACGACGGGCTGGCCGGTGGAGATGCCGCCGAGGATACCGCCAGCATTGTTGCCGAGAAACTCCGGCGTCCCATCCGTGCTCGTGCGCATCTCGTCGGCGTTTTCCTCGCCGGAAAGCGCCGCCGCACCGAAGCCCGCGCCGATCTCAACGCCCTTCACCGCATTGATGCTCATGAGCCCGCTGGCAATATCCTGGTCCAGCTTGCCGTAGATCGGCGCGCCAAGCCCCGCAGGCACGCCCTCGGCCACCACCTCGATCACCGCGCCGGCCGAAGAGCCCTTCTTGCGCACCTGGTCGAGAAACTCGCCCCACACCCGCGCCGTTTTCACGTCGGGGCAGAAGAAGGGATTGCGGTCGATCTCTTCCCAATCCCAATTGCGGCGGTCGATCTCGTAGGGTCCGATCTGTACCAGCGCCCCGCGCACGCGCATCCCCGGCACCACCTTCCGGGCGATCGCGCCGGCGGCAACCCGCATCGCCGTCTCCCGCGCCGAGGCCCGGCCGGAGCCCCGCCAATCGCGCAGGCCGTATTTCAACAGATAAGTGTAGTCGGCGTGGCCCGGGCGGAACTTATCCTTGATCTCGCCATAGTCCTTGGAGCGGGCGTCGACATTGTCGATCTCAAGCGCGATCGGCGTGCCGGTCGTCACCTGCGTGCCGTCCTCAGTAGTGAACACGCCGGACAGGATGCGCACCTGGTCCGGCTCCTGGCGCTGCGTGGTGTAGCGCGACTGGCCGGGCTTCCGCTTGTCGAGATAGGCCTGGATCTCCGCCTCGGTGATGGGAATTCCCGGCGGACAGCCGTCGACCACGCAGCCGATCGCCTTGCCGTGGCTTTCGCCCCAGGTGGTGATGCGGAACAGATGGCCGAAACTGTTGTGCGACATGGGGCTTCTTATGCGCCCATGTGGCTACTTTGTCATTACCGGCGGGCACACGCGGTCCTTACCACGATGCGTTCCAGCATCCGGCCTATGCTCCTTTCTTCCCCTCGGGCATGAGGGGGCGGGCGCGCCGAAAAGCGCAAACCTGTGGTGTCCGTCTCCGTTTCCAGAGACGGCGGGCGCCTTCCGGCGCGCCAACACGCGCTCTTTTTTGAGTGCGCTACCGCGCTTCGCGCTACTTGAGCGCATGGCGCAACTGGAGCCCACTCCTCGCGCATGCTCATTTGCGGCGTCTTTGAACGGCACCGGGCCCCGCTTTCGATTGGCCTTACCGCGCTCGCGCGCGAGGCCAAGTCGTCAGTCAGCTCCTGACAGGGGCCCGTAATGGCCCCTGGGGGAGCCCCGATGCGGCCCGAGTGCCCATGCCGTGCATGAACCCGCAGGCGCCGCACCCCGTCCCGCCTCAAGATCGCCTCGAGAAACGCCCCTTCAGTGGACGAGGTGATGCGATTTTAATGCGGGCGCGAGAGGCGGGGATAAGATTGAGGCGTTATGTCGGCTGGTGCCAGAAGCAGACTTCGGTGCGCGAGGTTAGGATGCCACGCCTAGCGCCTTGGAGATGTCGCGAAGTGTCGCCGTCTCAGCATCGCTTACTCGGACACCACCAAAGCCAAGAAAAGATCCCTCCATGGCAGCTTCTGCGACCTTCTGGCTGATCTCGCGGAGCCAGGTTTTGAAGGCTGCTGCCTCATCAGGGGCCTTGGCATCGACGATGGCGGAAACCTCCCGCAGGCTCGCTAATGAACGCTGTACACATTCCATGGGCTCCGCCTGGGCAAAGCGTTCGCGCATTGCAAGAATGCTTCCATCGTTGGATCTTTCAAAATCAGCAACTGCTGCCTTGATGAGTTCGTTAGAATTGGGATCGCGCTTAGCTGCAGCGAGCGCCGGGGTACTTGCAGCGGCTTCTTTGAGAGTACCCCACCAGCCGCTTGGATCGACTGCCGAAACGGCAAGGCCGGCAGCTATGATGCTCTCTAACACCTTGGTCCATTCTTCCGGTGTGAAGTCATTTTTATTAGCCATGGTCGTTTCCAATGAGAGGAGTGTCCTTGCTAGGTATTTTTGCTGCTTAATTACGTCGAAATTTGCGCCCGAAGACAGAATGCCTGATCCGGTTGTCCCTCTTGTTTTGGTCTGGATCACGCCAATCATCCTCCGGACTCTGGCTTCTCCCGTGGCATGTTCCGCCGCTTTACTGATTAACTGAAGCGCTTCCAAGCGATCAGAGAGAAAAACAAATGGAGTGCGCACCAATGGACCCAGTCGTAATCGCCTATAAAGAACTGCGGGAGGCGCAGAGGCTGTTGGCGGATGCCAATCAGCCTGTGGCTGCCGAAGAAGTTAAGGCCCTCGCCGAGCAGGTGTGGGCGGTAATCTTCACGCTGTGAATCCCGCGTGAGGTGGACGCAGTCTACCGAGGATGCGCGGCCTAGATGTCCGTTCGCATCACAAGCGGACATCCCAAGTCCACGTCCGCAGAAGTGGTTGATTCTGCCGCGTGTTCAGCGGCAGAGAGCGCACCGCGCACCTATTCCTTCACCACGGAGATGTCGGGAGCATCCTCGTTCTTCATGCCGACAACGTGGTAGCCGGCGTCGATATGCAGGATCTCCCCGGTCACGCCGCGGCTGAGGTCCGAGAGGAGATAAAGAGCGCCCGCGCCGACATCCTCGATCGAGACGGTGCGCCTGAGCGGCGAATTGTACTCGTTCCATTTGAGAATATAGCGGAAGTCGGCGATGCCCGACGCGGCCAGCGTCCTGATCGGCCCGGCGGAGACGGCGTTGACGCGGATATTGCCCTTGCCGAGATCGGCGGCGAGGTAGCGCACGGAGGCTTCCAGTGCCGCCTTGGCCACGCCCATCACATTGTAATGGGGCATCACCTTCTCCGCCCCATAATAGGTGAGGGTGAGCAGCGAGCCGCCATTGGGCATCAGCGCTTCGGCCTTCCTGGCGAGCGCGGTGAAGGAATAGCAGGAGATCAGCAGGGTCTGGGTGAAGTTGTCTTTGCTGGTGTCGACATAGCGCCCGTCGAGCTCCTCCTTGTCGGAGAAGGCGACGGCATGCACGAGGAAATCGAGCGAGCCCCAGGCGCCGGCAATCGCCTTGAATACGGCATCGACGCTCGCCTCATCGGTCACGTCGCAAGGCAGCACGAGTTTGGAGCCCACCTCCTGCGCCAGCGGCTCGACCCGCTTCTTGAGCGCCTCGCCCTGATAGGTAAGCGCGACCTCCGCGCCCTGATCGGCCACCGCCTTGGTGATCCCCCAGGCGATCGACCGGTTATTGGCCACGCCGAACACGACGCCGCGCTTGCCCGCCATCAATTTGCCGCTGTCAGCCATCGACCCTCCGCGCATTGCGATGCCCGGGCTTTATAGGGCCGGGACCAGCAGGCCGGAAGGCTTATCGGCCGAGCCCCGATTGGGGCTAATCGGCGCGGGAGGCTAGGCCTGTACCCAGCCGGGGAGGCAAATTGCGGAGTAGGTCCTTGGGCCGTCGCGGCCGATCCGCATGCGGGAGAAGGTGAATTGATCGCGCGACCGAAGCGGCGTGAAGCGCTCCGCTCGGACCTGCCTCTTGGCATCGACCTGCTTACGGCGCGACGAACCCTTCGACGTAGTCTTCCCTCGACCATTCTTGGCCATATCGAACCCCCTTTATCCGGAAAGCGACCAGGAGCCGTCCGTTTCGCGGCAGGCGACTCCCTCGATCTCGCGCTGGAAGGCGCCGAGCGCGAGCGAATAGACGACGTGACGGCAGATGCGGCCCCGATCGTCGCGGAAGGCCGAGACCGGCTTGATCCTGCCGGTCAGCTCCCGTTCGGGGCGCCGCCAGACGAGGGTCACCCCATCGCCGACCTCAGACAGCGCAAGCTCGAGCGCCTGCAACGCCGCGAGCCGGTCGCTGCGATCGAGCATCGCCTTGAGTTCGCTTAAGCCAAGTTGCTGGCTTTCCGAGGCCACCGATCCAGTCGCTCCGCTCTCCCCGGCCTGGAGGGGAAGAGGGGCGGGCGCGAATAACAAAAATGCGAGAGCGCCCGCCCCAATGATGATAGGAGCGTTCCAACGGAACGTACGCATAACCAACTCGTCCCCGACTCGACGCAGGTACTCGAACTGAAAACCCCCGCGCCCACTATCAACAGAAGCAATCGTGCCCTATCAGGGTGAGCAAAACGTAAATGCCCGTTCCGCCCAGGGATCGGCGCGGAAAAATCTCGGAGAACCGGGCTCGCCGGGATGAAGCATGGACGAGCGATCGAAACAGGCAGGCGCCGAGCGCGATTTCACCGAGGCGACCGACCCGTTTGCCCTGTTTTCCGCCTGGATGGCCGAGGCCGAGGCTTCGGAGCCGGTCGACCCCGAAGCCATGGCGCTCGCCACGGCCGATGCGCAAGGCCTACCCAATGTGCGGATGATTCTCCTGAAGGGCGCCGACCAACGCGGGTTTGTGTTCTTCAGCAATTGCGAGAGCGCCAAGGGCGAGGAGCTCGCCGCCAACGCCAAGGCCGCGCTGTTGTTCTACTGGAAGAGCTTGGGGCGCCAGGTCCGCGCACGCGGGATCGTCGAGCCTGCGAGCGAAGCCGACGCCGACGCCTATTTCGCCACGCGTCACCGTGAGAGCCGGATCGGCGCCTGCGCTTCGCAGCAATCGCGTCCGCTTCCGAGCCGCGCCGCGCTCGAAGCGGAGGTGGCGCGTCTGACCAGACAGTTCGGCGACGGCGAGGTGCCGCGCCCGGCCTATTGGCGCGGCTACCGGCTGATCCCGCTCGAGATCGAGTTCTGGCGGAGCGGGGACTTCCGCCTGCATGACCGCATCGTCTTCCGCCGCGCCACGCCAGGCGAGCCTTGGACCAAGACCCGGCTTTATCCTTGAGCCGGGCAGGGGACCGAACCACAAACCTGCCATGACCGTGCTATAGCGATGGTACCGGAGGTGGTGCATTTCCCGCGCAAGGCGATGCGGTAGAGAGGGTCGAGAATGAGCTACACCATGGCGCGCCATGCCACCGCGCGCTACGCCGTCAAGGAGGCGCGCGAGGCCACTTGGGCGAGGCGCATCGCGCTGTTCTTCGTCCAATTGCTGATCCTGACGGCGTTGCTGCACCATTTCGGCTCGCTGACCACCCCGGCGGCGATCAATCTGCTCGGCGTCTCGATCGCCGGCATGCTGCTCGCCATCGCCGTCGCCGTCGCCTCTTTGGTGCGTATCTGGTTCGGCGGCCAGACCGGAGGAGCGCAGGCCTTTGCCGCCATCTTCATCGCCTGTCTCGGCCTCGCCGTACCAGGCTTCTATCTCTCCCACGCCGTCACCCTGCCGCGCCTGACCAGCGTCGAGACCAGTCCCGACGAGCCGCTGCAGTTCAACACGCTCGCAAGCATGCGCCCCGCCGACGCCAACCCCATCCCGGTTCCGGACGACGTTGCCATCGAAGCGCAGGAGGAGGCCTATCCCGATATCGCCCCGATTTCGCTCGAGCGCTCCGCCGCGGAGGTGTTCAGCTTGGTACATGAGGCGGTCGAGCGGCTCGGCTGGACCATCGTGACCAGCGAAGCCCCGGGAGAGACCGGCCCCGGCCGCATCGAGGCGACCGACCGCACCTTGGTGATGGGTTTCACCGACGATGTCGTGGTCCAGATCAAGGGCGACGACACCCACGCCATCATCAACGCTCGCTCGGCCTCACGCTACGGCCTGCACGACCTCGGCACCAACGCCGCGCGCGTTCGCGGCCTATTCGCCGAGATCACCACCGCGCTCGAGAAGGGCGAGAAGACGGTGCTCGAGCAGGCGGCGCCCAAGGAAGAAGAGGCCGAGAAGAAAGCCACGACCAAGAAGCCGGCTAAGAAGAAGACCGGACGTAAGAAGCGTTCAAGGTCGCGGTAGCGCCCTCGGCGGCCACCATGCCGCGATCGAGCAGATGCTCCAGATGCGCAAGCACGGACAGCGCCGCGGCTTGCTTCAGCTCGATATCCAGCGCGCCGTAGAGCCGCTCGACGATCTCGGGAATCCGGCCGATGCCGTCATCCAGGCAGGCGAGGATGGTCTGCTCCCGCCATTTGCGGTGCATGATATAGGCCTTCACCACGCGTTGCGGCGTCTGAATGCGGCCGCCATGCGCCGGGAAGAACACCTTGTCGTGGCGCTGCATCAACCGTTCCAGCGAAGCCAGGAACAGGGCCATATTGCCTTCCGGCGGGGCGATCACTGTGGTGTTCCAGCCCATCACGTGATCGCCGGTGAACATGGTGCGCTTGCCGACCAATGCGAAGCAGAGGTGATCCGGCGCATGTCCCGGCATGTGCAGCACGTCGAGAGCGGCGCCGCCGAGCTTGATCGAATCGCCGTCGGCGAGAACGCGGTCGGGCACGAAATCCGGATCGACAAAATTGTAGCTGAGCCCTGGGGCGCAGGCGCCGCGTTCCGTCCCGGTCGGCCCGAAACCGGCGATCTTGCCGCCTGCGAGCGCCTGAAGACCGCGCGCGCCTTCGCAATGATCGCGGTGGCTGTGAGTGATCAGGATATAGGCGAGGCGCTCGCCTCCGATGGCGTTGGCGATTGCCTTCAGGTGGCGCGGGTCCGCGGGGCCCGGATCGATGACGGCAACCTGGCCCCTGCCGACCACATAGCTGTTGGTCCCGAGAAAAGTATAAGGCCCGGGATTTTTGGCGACGATGCGCCGGACGCCGGGCGCGACCTCTTGCGGCACGCCATAGTCGACATCCTGATTGCGATTGAAGGCAAGCTCCGCCGACATGGCCTTGAACGTGTTGTTGGTGTTCTGATCGAATCCGCGAGGCGATCTTAGCGGAGGCAGGAGAGGGGGGCAGCCGCTCCTTTCCGGCAGCGTTAACTACATTGCCTTTGGGGCAAAATGTGGCCCCGCGTCAGAGGCTTGGCCCTGGCGACATATACTCAGTGGAGGGAAATGGTCGGAGTGGGGAGATTTGAACTCCCGACCCCCTGCTCCCGAAGCAGGTGCGCTACCAGGCTGCGCTACACTCCGTCTGGCTGAGGCCCCGTATATAGACGGGGCCTCCAAGGCCCGCAACAAATCGCGGTAGGCGTCTCCCCGCGCTGTTCGGGCGCATTGCAAACGCGGTGTTCCTCGCGCTAGGCAGCATCTCGCGCTTTTCAGACAAGGACCAAGGCGAAGCGCAGACCCGATGCGGGCTCTGGCGATGGCCGCGGCTGTATGCATCGCGCTATCGCGGGTTTCCCGTGAGGGACACGAGAATGGAAGGCTCACACCGAGCCATCTTGCAGCGGCGCGAGCCGAGTTTTGCCGAGCTTTTCACCCCGAAGCTCGTCACGGTTCTCCGCGAGGGCTATACCCTCAAGGACCTTAGGGCCGACGCGGTTGCCGGTCTGACCGTCGCCATTGTGGCGCTGCCCCTCTCCATGGCGATCGCCATCGCCGCAGGCGTCAGCCCCGAGCGCGGGCTCTATACAGCGATCATCGGCGGCTTTCTCGTCTCTGCGCTCGGCGGCAGCCGTTTTCAGATCGGCGGTCCCGCCGGCGCCTTTATTGTATTGATGGCGCTGATCGTCGAGAAGCACGGCTTGGACGGGCTGGTGCTGGCGACTCTCATAGCCGGGCTGATACTGCTTGCGGTCGGCTTCCTGCGGCTCGGGACTTACGTGAAATATATCCCCTATCCCGTCACCGTCGGCTTCACCGCCGCCATCGCCATTGTCATCTTCGCGAGCCAGCTCAAGGAGCTTCTGGGTCTGTCGCTGCCGGAAGAGCCCGCCGCCTTTCTGCCGAAGCTCGAAGCGCTTTGGTCCGCGCTTCCGACGTTCAACCCGGCGGCTGCCGCCATCGCGCTCTTCTCCGTCGGCGTTATCGTGGTTTTGCGGAAGGTCCGGCCTACTTGGCCGGGCTTCTTGATCGCCGTCGCGCTTGCCGCGCTGGTGACCGCTCTGCTCAAGCTCGACGTTGCGACGATCGCCACGCGCTTTGGCAGCGTTCCTTCGGGACTGCCCGACCCCGTGCTTCCGCCTTTCAGCTTGGCGAAGATGAGCGCGGTATTCCCAGACGCCGTTGCCATCGCCGTGCTCGGTGCGATTGAGTCGCTTCTTTCCGCGGTTGTCGCCGACGGCATGTCCGGCCGGCGGCATAGATCGAATTGCGAGCTGGTCGCTCAAGGCGTTGCCAACGTCGCTTCCGCCTCTTTCGGTGGGATTCCTGTGACCGGCACCATCGCGCGGACCGCGACCAATGTGCGATGCGGCGCCAAAGGCCCCGTCGCGGGCGTGTTGCACTCACTTTATCTGTTGCTGTTCATGTTGGTCGCGGCGCCGTTGCTCGGCTTTGTTCCGCTTGCCAGCCTCGGCGCGGTACTGGCTGTGGTCGCTTGGAACATGGCGGAGCGGCGGGACTTTATGGTGTTGCTCCGCGCCTCGGCCGGCGATCGCGTAGTACTGCTGGCCACCTTCCTGCTCACAATTTTTGTCGATCTCAGCACCGGAATCGCCGTTGGCGTGGTGCTTGGCGCTTTTCTTTTCCTGCATCGCATGGCCGAGATGGTGGAGGTCGAGACGCACGCCCAGCTCATCGCCGAGGACCGCGCCGACGACTATGCGGATCGCACCTCTTACGATCCTGCGACAGCGGCCGATCGCGACGTCATCGTTTACCGCATCAGCGGCGCCTTCTTCTTTGGGGCGACCGCTACTGTGAGCGCAGTGCTCGACCGCATCGGACAGCTCCCCCATGTCTTGGTGCTCGACTTTGCCGAGGTGCCGGTCGTCGATAGCACGGCCGCGAAGGCTTTGGAGAAATTCGCCGAACGGCTCGCCTCTGCCGGAAGCCGCGTATTTCTGACCGGAACCACACCGGCAGTCCGCCACGCGCTCCTGCGCGCGGGGCTGAGGAAGCCGCTAGTCCGTTATGCCAAGTCTATCGAGCAGGCAAAAGGCTTCGCGCGCTCGCGGCTGGTGGGAAGGGAACAGTCGGCGTAAGAGAGCCTGCGCCCATGCATTGCCGAAGGCACGCGATGCTGGTAGGAGGGCAGCCAGTTCCCATATTATGCTTCGCCATAATGATGCGGGCTGAACCGGCGTCGCTTCACGCGATAGGGAGCGGGCGACTTCTAAAAATTGGGGCGTGGCCAAGTGGTAAGGCAACGGGTTTTGGTCCCGTGATCCTAGGTTCGAATCCTAGCGCCCCAGCCACCTTAAGTCATTGATATAGAAGAGTTTTCTGTCTTTTGCGAGACTGTCGAATTCCTCGCGGATTCCCGCCTTTCTCGGCCCCTCAGATTCCATTTGCAGCGGTAGAGACGCTTTTGCGCCGAGTTCTCGCGGACACTGACACGAAAATCTCTCGGCGGGCATTTGGGGGTCAACATTTCCAATGACGGCAACAGGAAGCATCGCGCGGGGACGCGAGCTTAACGCGCCTTATTCGCCCTGAAACCCGAGCAGCTTCCGCTGTTCGGCCCAGTCGGTGGGAAGTTTGAGGGCCAGCCGCATCAGTTGCTTTGCACTGAGTTCGGGTGGGTGATTGCCGTTGATGATGGCTGTGACGATGTCGGGTGCCAGCGAAGGAAGCCGGAGCAGGCGAGAGAGATAGCCGATGGTAAGCCGCTCTTGGCTCGCTATCGCCGGCACGGTCAGATCGGGATCTTGGATCAAGCGCTTCTGAAAGTCATGCGCGCGAGCTACGATCCGAAGCAACCCTGGGTCGGCTTCTGCCTGGTCCTCGGCGTTGCGCACGACCAGCTTCATCTCGCGGCCGACGCGCTGGAGTCGGCTCCACGGAGCTGCCGAAAGGCAAGTTCAAAACTTGGTCCGTGGCGACCACGCCGTAATGTACCAGTTGGCCAGTGAGGCTGTTCGGATGGCGTGCCGCCACAACGACAAGGAACGTATAGGCACAAGTAAGGGCAAGCTGCAGGCTCACTGCCGCGGCAATACTCGGAGCACGCTGTTTCGGTGGAGCTTGCAAAACAGATGACCACTCACCCACTGTGCCACGCAGCTAAGATGGCTGAAGCCAATATAATAATGTATTAGACATCAATAATCGAAGCTCATATATAAAGATGCGGCCTGGGATAGCAACTGGCTAATCCTACCAAAAGAGGGCTGTCAGCATCATCACGGCATCGCAATTGCGCGCTTCGCGGGCTCTCCTTGGAATCGACCAGCGCAAGCTGGCCGAGATGGCCGGACTGTCGCTTCCCACCATTCAACGTATGGAAGCGAGCGAGGGGGTGATCCGCGGCAATGTCGATTCGCTCATGAAATTGATCGAGGCGCTTGACGCTGCCGGCGTTGAGCTGATCGGCGAGGGTGCTGCGAGCCAAGGTGGCGGCCGCGGCGTGCGGCTCAAGGCATGAGTTGACGATGGCCCTTATGATCGTCTTGAGCTCGGCGGCGGCCCTTCTCTTTCTGTCGGTGTTGGCGGTCGTTCTGCATCGAAGGTCGATCGGTTGCGCCGTCATTTACGGTGGCTCTTTCGCAGTCTCCCTAACCTGCCTCGCCGTGGCGATTCTGAACCTTCTTGCGCCGGCGATTGAATCCGTGACGTTACCTCTGGGGCTGCCTTGGCTTGGCGCGCATTTTCGCCTTGATGCGCTTTCCGCGTTTTTTCTTGTCGTCGTCAATCTCGGTGCCGCAGCTGCAAGCCTCTATGCGCTCGGCTATGGCAAGCATGAGCAGGCGCCACAGCGCGTGCTGCCCTTTTACCCGCTGTTTCTGGCCGGCATGAACCTCGTCGTCATCGCCGACGACGCCTTCAGTTTTCTACTCACCTGGGAGTTCATGTCGCTGTCGTCATGGGCCCTCGTCATGGCGCACGACAAGGAGCCGGTGAACCTGCGGGCCGGCTATATCTATCTGGTGATGGCGAGCTTCGGCACGCTGGCGCTACTGCTTGCCTTCGGTCTCCTTGCCGGCCCCGACGGCGCCTACGCCTTTGCCGACATTCGCGGGAGCCATCTATCTCCCACCTTGGCAGCATTTGTGCTTCTGCTTGTATTGATCGGCACAGGATCGAAGGCAGGCCTCGTTCCCCTCCATATCTGGCTGCCGCTGGCTCACCCCGCCGCGCCGAGCCAGGTCTCGGCGCTGATGAGCGGCGTCATGACCAAGGTCGCGGTCTACGGCTTCGTGCGCATCGTCTTCGATCTTTTGGCGGAGCCCGTATGGTGGTGGAGCATGGTGGTGCTCGCGCTTGCCGGCATCACCTGCGTGATGGGCGTGCTCTATGCGCTGATGCAACACGATTTGAAGCGGCTGCTGGCCTATCACACCGTCGAAAACATCGGCATCATCTTCATCGGCTTGGGCCTTGCGCTTGCGTTTCAAGCCTATGGCATGGCGTCGGCGGCGGCGCTCGCTTTCACCGCCGCTCTGCTGCATGTACTCAATCATTCGCTGTTCAAGAGCCTGCTGTTCTTGGGCTCGGGCGCCGTGTTGACCGCAACCGGCGAGCGCGACATGGAGCATCTCGGCGGCCTCATTCATACGATGCCGCTCACGGCTTTCGCTTTCCTCGTCGGCTGCATCGCCATCTCGGCGCTGCCGCCGCTGAACGGCTTCGTCTCGGAGTGGCTGACCTTTCAGGCGATTCTGCTGAGCCCGGATCTCCCGTCCTGGGGTTTGAAATTTCTTGTCCCTGCCATCGGTGCGCTGCTTGCACTTTCGGCCGCTCTGGCTGCGGCCTGCTTCGTCAAGGCTTTCGGCATCACCTTCCTTGGCCGGCCGCGCTCCGAGGCCGCGCGACGCGCCCATGAAACCGACAGGTCTTCGCTCACGGCAATGCTCGGTCTCGCAGGGCTCTGCCTTGTCGCCGGCATCTTTCCGGGCTTCTTTATCGATGCGCTGGCACCAGTGGCAAAGGCCATGGTCGGCGACAGCATGCCGCTGCAGAGCCACGTGCCTTACCTCTCGATCGTGCCGATCGCGGAAAGCCGCAGCTCCTATAACGGTCTTCTCGTCTTTATCTTCATTGTTATCTCCGCCACGGCAGCGGCCGCCGCCATCCACCGGCTTGCGTCGGACCGGCTCCGCCGCGCGCCGGCCTGGGACTGCGGCTATCCTGATCCAAATCCGAGTACCCAATACACCGCGTCGAGCTTCGCCCAGCCCATCCGCCGCGTGTTCGGTACGCTGGTCTTTCGCGCGCAAGAGCAGGTCGAGATGCCG
>DATICH010000170.1:0-11640 GCA_035456885.1 Methyloceanibacter sp. | reverse complement strand
TCACATCCCGCGATCGACGGTAAGCACCTCTTTGAAACTAGTACTTGATCACCGCCCGGCCAACGACATCGCCGGTACGAAGCAGATCGAGATTCTCGTTGATCTCCTCAAAACGATTGGGCTTCACCGTGTGGCGGATCTTGCCCTGCTGCACGAGATTAACGACCTCGTTCAGGTCGTTGTAATTGCCCCAGAACGAGCCGTGATAGGTGTATTCGCGGGCGACCAGCGGAAACAGAGGAATGTTGATCCTGTCCCCTACGAGCCCGACAGACGCGTAATGCGTCCCGACCGACAGCAGGCCAAAGCCCAACTGGATCATCTCCTTGGCACCGGCGCAGTCGATCACCGCATCGATCTCGCCTTGACCCGTGGCCTGCGCCAGCTCCTTGCGAATATCGCCGATCGACTTGCCCTTGATATTGATGACGTGATCGGCCCCATATTCTTTTGCAGTGGCCAGCTTCTCCTCGTTCCGGCCGAAGGCGACGACGGTCGCGCCGCCGCCGAGAAGTTTCGCGTATTGAATCGCGTAGGTCCCAAGCCCGCCGATGCCGAACACCGCCAGCACGCGATTTGGACCGAGCGCGCCGGCATCGCGTAGCTTCTTGATGCTGCGATACGGCGTGAGACCCGCATCGGTGATCGGTGCAAGCTCTTCGGCCTTCAGCTTGTAGCGCTTGTCGACCTTGATCAGATACTGCACGGGAACGGGAACGTATTCAGCGTATCCGCCGTAGGGGCCAAACCCAGGCCACTTCCCGTGGGGGCAGATCTGCGTGTTGCCCTCATGACAATGGCGGCAGGTTTCGTCTCCCCATCCGCCGACCACGACGACCTGATCCCCCTCCTCGAATCCGGCCGATTTCGGCACCATGCCGCCGATCTTGTCGATCTCGCCGGCGATCTCATGTCCAGGCGTCAGCGGGAAAGTCGACTCGGCGTAAGGGCGAAAATATCCGTCCAGCAATTGCAGGTCGGTGCGGCACATGCCAGCGCCGCCGACCTTGACCAAAACCTCATTGGGTTCGATCTCGGGGACCGGAACATCTTCCAAAACGAGAGGCTGGTTGTAAGCGTGCATACGCGCTGCTCGCATGGGCGTTGCTCCTGCGTGGGGCTAATGACGATGTTGGGAGGCTGAAGCGGCGACCACCTGAACGAACGGACCTGGATACGACCCGGACTGTATAACCTGTCGCCGCTTGCGGAAACAGATCGCGTTTGCTCAAGCGCTGCGAACAATCGCCGCGTAAAAGTGTCCGCTAGGAGCAGCCCTTCTGCGCCTCGACCTTCTTGATAGCACCGACGTTGTATTTCTCGAACGTATTGAGCGGCACCAGCGCGGCGTCGTCATAGAGGCAACCGGCATTGCCGAAAGCCTTGATCGCCTTGGGCGTCTTGAAGCAATAGCCGCGTTCCTTATAGATCCAGTTGCGAACTTCCCAGAGCGGCTGGCAGCCGAGTTTCTTCAGGTCGGAGTGCTTGAAGTAGCTCTGGTCGGAGCAACCGATCAGCTCGTAGCAATTTGCCTGCAGCGGCGCAGGTCCAGCCATGACTCCCAGCAAGAAGCCGACAATTCCGAACGCGATCAATCGTTTTGCCAAACGCATGGAGTCCTCCCTTGAGACGCAGTTTGGCGCGCAAGATACTTGATTTTCCACAACCTGGAATGTCGCGAAATCCGTACAGCCTTATTGGGCGATGAAGGTCGTGCGGTCGAGGCCGGTATTCCCATTGGACGGATCGTGCGCAAAGACGATGACTTCGTAATTTCCCGGCGCGTCGACCGGCACCTTCCCCGCGAACTGACTGGTCTCGCCGGCGAAGGCAAGTTCCGTTTCGCCGACACGCTCGCCGTTACGCTTCACGATCGCCTTGACCTCGAGCTTGTCGGCATCCCACAGCCCTCCCGGCTCGATCGGGCAGCCGCACATCATCACCACATTGGCGCGCAGGTCGACGGCGGCGGTCTTTTCCGCAAGCCTGACATGAGCGGGCGGCGCAAGCACGTCCACAACGAGGCCAGGCAGGTGAAGCACCCAGCCGTCCCCGCCCGTGAGACTTCGTCCCGGCACCATCCATTGGGTGGACAGCACGCGCACGGCTGCCTGCGGCTGGCCCATCGGCCCGTAAGCCTCAGCCTCGACCAGACGCGGCTCATCGAGATCGAGCGTGGTGGTGAACTTGGCCGCGGAGTCGTCGGAAAGCTCGGCGCGGCGCCCGCGGTCTTCATGCATAATGAGCTTGGTGTTGCCGGTCCCTCCTTCGGTCACGCCCGTAGCCAGGATTTCACCGGTATGGGCGTCTCGCAGGACAATGCGCATGCCGCCCATGCTCGTGCCGACGAATTTGGAATCCTGTGCCAACACGCGCACAGTGATTTCGGTCGGCTCGGCCGAGGCGGCGGCGGCGAGCAAGGCCAAGGAAAGGAACAGGATAAGCGTGCGCATCGAAGCCTCCTTCCGCCATCCAAATGACAACAGTCATATATGGCGTCGGCGGCCGCGCACGGCCAGGACTCGAGACACGGGCATCGACAGCCCTATTCGCCGATAAAACCCTGAAAGGCCCGCGCTGTGTCGTTGTCGGCCGTCGTGCGCCGCGCCGCGGGCGAGGACATGCTCGTCTCGCCGGGAGGCGGCTGCTTGGATTCCGGCGGCGGCTCCGGGAAGCCAGCGGCACTGCCGAACATCGCCGCCGCCATCTTGCGGTCGAGCCCGTAGACATCGTCCGACGTGTCGATCTTGCCCGACTCGTCGACCACTGCGGTGAAATAGACCATATGCACCGGCACTTTCTTGTCTATGGAAACGGTGCCGTTATCGCTCTTGTCCCACAGCTCCTTCACGCGGGCGGCAGGCATGCCATTCGCCTCGGCGAGCAGCACTTCGGCGAAGCGGAGCGGCTGTTCCATGCGCACGCATTCATGCCCGATCAGCCGTGCCGACTGCTTGAAGTATTTTTTCCTGACCGGCAACGTGTCGTGCATGTAGACGGTGTGCCGGTTCGGGTAGAGGAATTTGATCTTGCCGAGATTGTTGTGGGGGCCGGTCTTCTGCGAAAAGGTGTAGGCTAGGCCGTTGACGCGGTTCCAGTCGACCTTGGTCGCATCGACCGGTTTGCCGTTGTAGCTGACATACAGCTTGTGGGACCTCAGGATCGAGAAACGCTTGCTTTGCAGATGCGGTAGGATGTTTTCCTTCACCACCGTCGGGGGCGCGATCCAATCCGGATTGAAGACGATGGTTCGCATATCCGCGGTGAAGACGGGCGTGGCATAGCCGATCGTGCCGACCAGCGTCTTGTCGGCGAAAATCGGTTTTCCGTCCTTGACCACGTACAGCATGAAGGCCGGCGAATTGTTCCACACATAGAGGCTGCCGAGTTGTTCCGGCATCCAGCGCCAGCGCTCCATGTTGAGGATCAGCCGCTTGGCGGCGACATCGTCGCCCTTGCCGTCTTCGCGCGCCTTGAGTAGCGCCTGGCGCAGTTTCTCGAACTGCTCGTGTTTTGGATGCAGCGATTGCAGGTAGAGGTCGGGCGCCGGCGCCGTCTCGATCTCGGCTAGGACGGTCTTCGGATCGCGCAACGGCGGCCGCTGATCGAACAGGCTGCTGATCGCCGACGGCGTGAAGCGGCCGCCGCGCGCGGCGCGGGCATATTTCAAAATGGCGAGATTGAGCTTCAGCTCGGTCAGCGCCTGCGCCTCCACATTGGCCGGCAGCGCCGACGATAAGGGCAGCGCGAAGGCGGTCCGGTCGAGACCCCAATCGTCGGCCTTCTCGATCTCGAACAAGGCGGTCTGCGCCCGCGTCGAGAAACCCATCTCCGTGATCCACATCGGCGCGCTTCGCGCCGCATAGAAGGCCTCGAGCGCGGCAAGATCGCTTTCATGCGCGTCCTTACGCAATGCGGGGTCGGCAAGCGTGGTGCGGATGCTCGCCACCACGGGATCGGCGGGAACCGGCACCGGAGGGGCATCGGCAAGCGGCGGCTCGTCGGGCGGCATCGACTCTGGCATGGACTCTGACGCAGCGGCAGGCGCGGCCGGGGCCGCTTCCGGCGGCGCTTCGGGCGTTGGCGCGGGCGTGGGAGGCGGCAAAGACGGGGTCAGATTGGGTTCAGGCAGGGTTACTTGCGGTGCCTGGCCTGGAGCCTGGGCACGAGCCGCTTGGCCCCCCAAGGCCAACGCCTGGGCCGCGCAAAACAGGACGGCGATCAGCCCCTCGGCACGCATCCCCAGTCTCCCTCCGCTGCCCAGAAATTAGCCAAAAATACCGTTTCCGGCCACCCCCGATCGTCCGCTTCCCGGCAGATTATCCGCCTCAATGGGACGCGGGCTGCCGGTCGGCGCCATCCCGCCGATCGCGGAGATCGGTTCTGACCCGCGGCAGCGCCTCCGGGTATCGCTCCTGCACGAACGCGATCATCCTTTCGCGCACCTCGCAGCGGAGATCGAAGGCGTGCGACGCGCTGGCGGCGCTCGCTAGCATGCGGATCTCCATGGTGGTTTCTTTCAGATTGGTCACTTGTAGGGCAACGACCCGCCCATCCCACAATTTCGAGCCGCGCACGATCTCCTCGAAGGTCTTCCTCAGTTCGCCCACGCTCACCGTGAAGTCGACATAGAGGTACACGGTGCCGATCAGGGCCGCGCTCTCGCGCGTCCAGTTCTGGAACGGCTGCTCGATGAAATAGTTGAGCGGCACGATCATGCGCCGCCAGTCCCACAGCCGGACGACCACGTAGCTAGACGTGATCTCTTCCACATTTCCCATCTCGCCCTCGATCAGGAGCGCATCGTCGATGCGGATCGGCTGGGTTACGGCGAGCTGAATGCCGGCGATCAGGTTTCTCAGCATCGGCTGCAACGCGAGACCCACCACCAGACCCGCCGCGCCGGCCGAAGCAAGCAGGCTAACGCCATATTGGCGCACGCCCTCGAACGTCATCAGCGCCACGGCCAGCGTGATGACGACAATCAGCAACTTGCCAATGCGCTCCAAAATGCGTGACTGCGTGACATGCTTGCGCGCAAGCAGATTGTCTTCGGCATCCAACTTGAAGCGCCGAAGGTAGACGATCGTCCAAACATGTAGCGCGATGAACAGGAACCAGCCGACCAGGACCACGATGCCGACAACCATCACCTGTTGCACCGTGGCGGCCTCGCCCTGCGACAGCGGCGCGATAGCGACGGCGACAGTAATGGCGAGCATGATCGCCGCGAGTCGCGACAGCCCTTCCGTGCGCGATACCAGCGACCGGCGGAATAGGCTCTGCCCACTCACGGCGCGGGTCAGCGCGCGAAACAGGACGCCGTGCAGCCACCAAGCCAGCAGAACAAGACAGACAAGCAGCGTGATGCTGATCGCCCAGTCGGGCAGCCAGGCAACGCGAAGATCGGGCACGGCTGGAGATTGCGTGGAGCTATCCATTCGATTTGTAGGATTTTCGGGATTTACGAGACTACCTTACCCAACCCCGCCGCGAGATGAAAGCTCAGAGGGCGCATTCGCAGACTGCCGAGTGCTAGCGAGTGCTTCGCGGCAACGAGACTTTACAGAGTCGCAGAGTACCGATGCCCCCTTCGAAAGCCGCCAAATGCTGTCTCCAGCCGGCGTTTCTGCTTCGTGCCAAATCGAAACATTGCCGGGAACTGCGAATCCTGAGTATTGCCCCGAGGCGACTTGGAACTACTTCCGGCGTTCGGCGTTTCGACTGCGTGGAAGGCTGATTTCACGGGGGCGTGGGTATGTTTCCAAAATGGCAGCCGATCAGTACCGCGCCGAAGGACGGCACGCGAATCCTTGTATTTGAGGCAGAGGACGGGACAGCCGGGATCGTACGCGTTTCCTGTTGGCGCGACGATACGATCCCGAACGGATGGTCCGGGAGCGAGCGCGCCCCGAGCCACTGGCTGCCCCTGCCGCATCCGCCCCATAAGCAAGCGGCCGCCGCAAACGGCAAGACAGCGGCTGCCAGTATGGATAGCCGCGCGCCCGCCTAGCTGTAACGGGGCGCGGAGGCAGCAAAGCGTGAGGGAGTAATGCGTCATGACCACACTCATTTCGGAGATGAAGATTCCGAAGCCGCTACGCGAACCCGGTAACGGCCCAAATGCCAGCACCCGCCTGACCATGCCGCGCGTCGAGCCGAGCGAAACTCTGGCGGCGAAGCTTCTCGTCGCTCAGAAAAGCACGTCAGGGGACGCCGAGGGACCGGAGACGGATCTGCTGATCCTGGGTCTGGTGGAGCGGCTGCCGAAGCCGAACGTCCCTTGGCCTCTGGACGATCGCGCCAAATGGTTGCGCACGGCGGCGAGCATCTTCGATCTTGTCTACCAGACCGATGACGGCGAGCAGCGAGAGTTCAGCATTAGCTTCGCCAAACGGACCGCCGAACGCGCCCAATAGACTTGGGCGCCGCTCTCCCGGCTTAAGTCGCTGATTTCCTTGACCTTCGCCACCGGCTCGTTGCATTGAAACGCGCTGTCGGGATGCACATATTCCTTTCCTCTTTCCGCGTTAGTCCTGACCTTGACCCGTGATCGAATTGGCGGCACTCAACAGCGCCGCCAGGAGAAAGTCATGCAGTCGTCGTTGCCAGCGTCTAAGTTTCCGAAAGACGCATCAACCACTTCGAGCCCGGACTTTGCGACATTAGTTGAGCGCTTTGACGAGCCGCTTCGTGGCGGAATTCGCGTTGCTCCCACCGCCGCGAATACGGGCACCGCATCCTCTGGCCAGCGCCTCGCCCGGCCGCGAGTGGAAGGGGCAAGCGCGGCACGATCGGCAGCACCGCCGCCGTCTGCCCCCGCCGCCAAGAAGAGATCGGGCCTATCCAGGAATGGCCTGATTTCAGCTCTGGTCGTCGCTGCCCTGGTTCCCCTGGCAATCCTCTTCGTTCAGCTGTGGCAGAACATGATGCGCTCGGGCGGCGACTCCGTCGTGATGGTGGTGCCGGCCGAGGGGCCGAGCATGGCGAGCCCAGCTGTTTCGAACAGTCTGGCACGGCCAAAGCAGCAGAGTTCTAGCGCCTTGGAAGTCGCCCTCTCCTCGCCCGACCGGATCGACGCCAAGGCCGGCGAGGCCATCGCGTTTCCCATCGTCATCGACGCCACGGCGGCGCTGCCCGCGCGCAGCATCGTTACTATTACCGCCCTGCCCGAAGGCGCCTCCTTCTCGGAAGGCCGTCCCTTTGGCAACAACGGGTGGAGCTTGCTCCCCGGCGAAACCGGCGACTTGCAATTGCGACTACCCGCAGGCAGCGGCGCCTTAGCCATCCGCCTCGAACTCGTTGCCGGTGACGGAACCGTTCTGGCGCAGTCCGAGACGCAGCTGAGCGTCGCCGCCGGGGCTGCCAAGATCGCGATGGCCGATGCGGTCGACGGCGCACCCTCGGAGCAGGCCGCCCGAGCCGAGCAGACCGGCTCTGTCGCCGATACACCCCCTTTCCCGCAGCGCAATCCGTCAACTTCGGCCGGACATGCGTCTGCGCCGAAGGTCAACACCGTCAAGGTCGTGACCATCAAACCGCCAAGCGCGACGCGCCCACATGACGGTGCTTACGCCTTGGGCTCGCCGGACGAGCCACAAGCGCCTGCCGAATGGATGGTGACGAAGACCGCCGTCGACATGCACGCCAAGGCCCAGCAATCGTCGGAGACGGTGAAGGTCGCCGAAGGCGGCATCAAGGTTCGCGTCATGGCGCGGGACAAGAACTGGGTCCAAGTCACCGATCCCGCGAGTTCGACCACCGGCTGGATCTACAACCGCTTCCTCAAGCCGGCCGAGCCGCCCGCGCAATAGCGCTTTGCGTTGTCGACGGCGAGAGGACCGCGGCGGGCCGTTACGCTTTCAATCGCTCACGGCTTGGTGGCGGGATCGATTTCCTCGGCCTTGGTCAACAGCTCCTTCAACGACAATCGGCAATAGTGCCTGAGATCGGAGTTGCGGTTGCGCGTGGCGATCCTGAAGCCCTCGTCCTTGTCGGCGATGGCCGCTTTCAGCACGCGATCCTTGTCGATGGAAGCGTCCCGCTCCAAGTAATGTGCCTCGACCTTGGCGATTGCCGTCTTGGCCAAATCAGCGTCGGCGGCCGTCAGTTGCGCCTGCTCGGCGCACTGCTTGACCACTTCAAACTCAGCGTAGAAATTCTTGAGCGACACCGAAAGATTGCCGCCAACGGCGCCCTGCGCGCCCAGCACCACGCAGCCGACCACAACCCCCCCACCAACGACCCGCCGCATCTCGCTTTCCCTCATCAGATAGTTCGCGCCAAGCTGCCTCTGTTAGACGAGGTCCCACGCAAGATCAATGCGGCGCGCTGGCGAACCCACAAAGCATTGCGGCGATGCCACTCCGGACCCTCGAATCCGGTTCACTTTGCCTGGGTCCGGGATAGGATGCCGCGAGCCAAGGACCGGACCCCAATCTATGAAGATATTGAAGCAGGTCGGCGCAATTCCTTATGTCGAAACTGAAGGCGGTCTCTTGGTGCTTCTGATCACGACCCGCGGCAGGGGTCGTTGGACAATCCCGAAAGGCTGGCCCAATCCCGGGATGACCGACCCCCAGCTCGCCGCTCAGGAAGCCTTCGAAGAGGCTGGGGTAACCGGCAAGGTCAGCACGCGGCCAGTCGGCAGCTATCTCTACACCAAGCATCTCCACCTCTTCTCCTGGGTCAAATGCAGTGTGGAGGTCTACCTGTTGCGCACCAATTGTCAGCATTTGAACTGGCCCGAGAAGCCAAGCCGGAAATCGATCTGGCTCGAGCCGCGGGAGGCGGCTAAGAAGGTCAAGGAACCACAACTTGCAAGTGTCTTGCGCGAGTTCGGCCTCTCCGCCACAGCATTCCTCGATCGGCGATAACAAGCGGCGAGGAGCCTTAGACGCTCCATCGCCGTACATAAGCGGGCGGGCGACCACCGGGGCGGCAACCAAATGACCATCAAAGGCGACAGTGCGCAGGCCTTCGGCGAGGCGCGAAAAAGCTCGCTCGACAAAGACCTTCGCAAGATCGAGCGCCTGGAGGATGCGGCCCGGTCGGTGTCCCGCAACCCAGCGCTCGGCATCGCGCTCCTGTTCCTGGCCGTCGCCGGAATCTTGGCGAGCTCGCAGATCGGCACCGCACCGAACGGGCTCTTGATGATTGTCGCCGCGGTGATCGGCGGCTACATGGCCCTGACCATCGGCGCCAACGACGTGGCCAACAATGTCGGGCCGGCGGTCGGCGCGCGTGCCCTGACCATGACGGGGGCCCTGGTCCTCGCCGCCATCTTCGAATGCGCCGGCGCTCTGATCGCGGGCGGCGAGGTGGTCAAAACCGTCTCACGCGACATCATCGACCCCGCGCTGATCCCGAGCGGGGAAATCTTCGTGTGGATCATGATGTCGGCGCTGCTCGCTTCCGCGCTCTGGGTGCATCTGGCGACATTTCTCGGCGCTCCGGTTTCCACCACGCATGCCATCGTCGGCGGCATCTTGGGCGCGGCGATCGCCGGCGTCGGCGCGATCGCGATCGACTGGCTGGTGGTGTCCTCGATCCTGTTCAGCTGGCTGCTGTCGCCGTTTGTCGGCGGGTTGCTTGCGGCGCTGTTTCTCGCCCTGGTGAAATCCAAACTGATTTACCAGGACGACAAGATCACCGCCGCGCGAAGATGGGTCCCGCCTGTGGTGTCGCTGATGGCGGCGATCTTTGCGGCCTATCTGATCGTCAAGGGCCTCCACAATATCTGGCACCCCGGCTTTGCCGTCATCGCCGCCATTGCCGGCGCAGTGTTCGCCCTGACCTATGCCGTCGCGCATCCCTGGGTCCGCCGGCAATCGGCGACCATGGAGAACCGCAACCAGTCCCTGCGCAAGCTGTTCAATCTGCCGCTGATCTGCTCGGCCGCCCTGCTCTCCTTCGCCCACGGGTCGAACGATGTCGCCAACGCGGTCGGCCCCTTGGCGGCCATCCTCCACAGCGCAAACTCGGGCGCGCTCGCGAATGAAGTCGGGGTCCCCTTCTGGGTCATGCTGATCGGCGCGGCCGGCATCAGTCTCGGCCTCTTCCTGTTCGGACCGCGCATCGTCCGCATCGTCGGCGAGCAGATCACCAAGATGAATCCGATGCGCGCCTTCTGCGTCGCGCTCTCGGCGGGGCTGACCGTGCTCGTCGCGTCGCAACTCGGCCTGCCCGTAAGCACCACCCATATCGTCGTCGGCGGCGTGTTCGGCGTCGGCTTCTTCCGCGAATATTACACCACGCATAGCCGCCGCCGGCGGAACTACGTGCGCACTCACAAGCGGCACGAGCCCCGCAAGGTCAAGGCCGACGCGGAGGAGCTGCAGCGCCGCAAGCTGGTCAGGCGGTCGCATTTCATGAGCATCGTCGCCGCCTGGGCGATCACCGTCCCCTCGGCCGCGGCCCTGTCGGCGCTGATCTTCCACGCCCTGCAATGGGCGCGCTGACCCCCACAACGGGATGGCGCCGCCGGCAAAATCGCGCCAAGTAGGCAAATTTTCACAGGTTTGCGCGTTAACTGCCGTTCTCGTGCCACGGTTTTGCGCCATCGATAGGTTACAGCATGACGACTGACGTGGGGGACACGTTGAGTCTTTTCGCTGTCGGGATCGCCCTTTTCGCATTGTTCATCGCGTCTTACAGCCGGCGCGGCACCTGGATTGCGCTTGGTTCGATGGCGATGTCGATGGCGCTCTTGTTCGGCTGCCTGTTGCTCGCGACCACCCGCGACCGGAGCCAGCTCCGAGCCCGCCTAGCCTGGGCCGCGAGCAAGCTTCCACTCGCGCTCGACCGGCAAACCGTCGACCAGCTTGCAGCCTCGCTCGAGCCGATCCAGACTCCGGCGCCGCGCCACGCCGAACGCGCGCCAGTGCAGGCCGCGGCGGCGCCCGCAGGCTGGTTCGATACCAAGCCGGATCCGAAGGAGAATTCGCCAACTCCGATCGCCTGGGATCTCGACGAGCCCGGCATCCAATCCCCGGTGACCAGCCCTTGGGGATTTTCGATCGGCGGGACCAATGTCTCCGACCAGGCGCTGGAGCAGGTGCACGCGGTGCTCAAACCGGATTCGACCAAGCGCGAATTCGAGCTCGCCCTCGACGTCGAGGGAAACCTGCTCGAAGACGAACCGGTGATTCCCGCCGGGGCACGATTCAGCCTGGTCTCCGATAGCCCCGACGAAGATGGATCGAGCCTCGGCGGCGCCATCCTTTCGTTCCGCTATGTCCAGGCCGGCCAGCGCAAGACCTCGATTCTATATCTCACCCCGTCGATGCTCGCGCGCTTCGCCAGTCGCGGCTAGCGGCGCGCGGTTCAACGCTTCGCCGCGCCGAGCGCGCGAAGGCATGTCAAACAGCACCCTGATGCGCTCAAGTAGCGCAAAGCGCGGTAGCGCACCAAAGCGGGGACTTGCGGGTCACCGATCGGCCGCAATCCTTCTCGAGACAAAAGGGCAGCCTCTCGGCGCCCCGCTTCGCGGCGATATTCCAGCCCCGGCCACGGCTTACCGCTCAAAACCCGCAGGCGATCGCTCGCCCCGGCGCAGGCCCTCGCCCCGAAACGGAGCCAAGGCGCGTGGAGTAAGGACCTGAGGCTGGTCCGTTATCCGGCCGGCGGGGTCCGGGCTTG
>DATICH010000169.1:0-6297 GCA_035456885.1 Methyloceanibacter sp. | reverse complement strand
TGGTTTGGCCCCGACTCCGGGCCGGTCACGCATGCGGAGACCGACGTCAGGGTCGGCGGTCATTACGCCATCACGTTCCACACCGAGGATGGCGAGGAGCACCACGTTAGCGGCGTCTATCGCGAGGTGGTGCCGAACGAGAAGCTGGTATTCACCTGGACTTGGCGGTCGACTCCGGAACGGGAGTCGCGAGTCACCGTGCTGATCGCGCTGGAAGACCGCGGCTCCCTGCTCACCCTACATCACGAACGATTCTTCGACGAAAAGGTGCGCGACGATCACCGCCGCGGCTGGAACGGCTGTCTCGACAAACTGGTGCGCCACTTTGCCGTCATCCATTCGGCCTGAGTGTCACGCAATGACCAGGAACCCAGGCTTCAATAGATGAGGAGTTGCCATGCAGATCCCTGCGTCGAAGATCACGCCCTGTCTGTGGTTCGATACCGAAGCGGAACAAGCGGCGCGTTTCTATTGCTCCGTGTTCAAGGACTCGCGCCTCGGCAAGATCAATCGCTACGTCAACGAGGGTCAGGAAATTCACGGCAAGGAAGCCGGTTCGGTGATGGTCGTCGAGTTCGAAATCGCCGGGCAGAAATTCGTCGCGCTCAACGGCGGTCCGCAATTCAAGTTCACCGAGGCGGTCTCCTTCCACGTACATTGCGACGACCAGGACGAGATCGACTATTGCTGGAAAAAACTCACCGATGGCGGCAAGGAGGTCGCCTGCGGCTGGCTGAAGGACAAATACGGCCTCTCCTGGCAGATCGTCCCCAAGGCGCTATTCGCGATGCTGTCGAGCGGCGACCAGGAAAAGACCCAGCGGGTCACCAAGGCCTTCATGCAAATGACAAAATTCGACATCGCCGCGCTCGAGCGCGCCTATGCAGGAGAGGCGGCATGAGCGAAGGCAAGGTCAGACCCGGCACGAAGCCGTTCGAGTTCGTCATCTCGCGCACTTTCAACGCGCCAGTGACGCGCGTCTGGAGGGCCTGGACCGATCCTGACGAGCTTCTTCACTGGTGGGGACCGAAAGGGTTTACCATTGCTTCCACCAAGGTCGATCTCAAGCCCGGTGGCACCTTTCACTATCTCCTCAAGTCGCCGCAAGGACAGGAGATGTGGGGACGCTTCCTCTACCGCGAAATCGTGCCGCGGAAGCGCCTCGTCTACATCAACTCCTTCTCCGATCCCGAAGGCGGCATCGCTCGCCACCCAATGGCGCCGGACTGGCCTCTCCAACTCTTTTCCACCATCATCTTCGAGGAGAAGGACGGCAAGACCACCGTTACCATCCATTGGATCCCGTACGAGGCGAGCGACCTCGAGACCGAGACGTTCGAGAAGGGCAAAGACTCGATGCAGGCCGGCTGGACCGGAACCCTCGATCGTCTCGATTCCTATCTCGCCAGAGTCTGAAGTCGTCATCACACGAGGAGCGCACCATGAAAATGAACCCCTATCTAACCTTCGACGGCAATTGCGAGGAGGCCTTCAAGGCCTACGCGAAAATCCTCGGCGGCAAGATCGAGGCGATGATGCCCTTCGAGGGCACGCCCGGCGAGGCTCACGTGCCGGCCGACTGGAAGAAGAAGATCATCCATGCCTGCCTGACCTTCGGCGACAACATGTTGATGGCCTCCGACGCCGGCCCCGGTGATTCCCAAAAGATGCAAGGGATCTCCGTCGCGCTCCACCCAAAAGAGCCTGCCGAGGCCGACCGTCTGTTCAACGCGCTCTCCGATGGCGGACAAGTGACCATGCCGCTCGGCGAGACCTTCTGGGCCCAGAAATTCGGCATGCTGGTTGACCGGTTCGGCACGCCGTGGATGATCAACTGCTCAAAGCCGATGTAGCGTGGACGGGACAAAGTCGCCCTGCCCTAAGGAGACGCCTATGGCCTATGTCGATGGATTTATCGTCGCCGTGCCGAAGAAGAACGTCGATGCCTATAAGCGTCTGGCGCGCAAGGCCGGCAAGATCTGGAAGGAATACGGCGCGCTCGAATTCCGCGAGTGCATCGCCGACGACGTCAAGAAAGGGAAGTGGACCTCCTTCCCGCGGAGCGTGAAGCTCAAGCCGGGCGAGATCGTGTTCTTCTCCTACATCGTCTACAAATCCCGCAAGGACCGCGACCGCATCAACGCCAAGGTGATGAAGGACCCCCGCCTCACCGGCATGGCCATGAAGGATATGCCGTTCGACGGCAAGCGCATGATCTATGGTGGCTTCAAGGTCGCGGTCGACGCCTAGCGACCCAAGGCCGTTTTCCTCAGCCGCCCCGCCGCGCGGTGACGATGAGATGGCCCGCCAAAGGCCGTGTTAGGAGTGCGTCGGAAAGCCATTTCTCGCGCGGCAAGGTCCAGCCCGAGAGCGCGGTAGCAAGCTTGGGTGAAAGCTTGTGCAGCGGCCGCAAGGGGGCGAACATCGCGCCCTTGACCTCGATCTCCTCGAAGCCAACTCCGGTGAGCTTCCGGCGCAAGGACGACACGGTCTCGAATTCGGCGTGGTAGCGAGGCTCGAGTTTGAAAACCGCGTCCCGCGCCTTCTGCAACGCCATGAACTGGCGATAGAGATCAAGTGCCCACTTATTCACATAGGTACCGAAGAACCTGCCGCCGGGCTTCAGCGCCCGCAAGATCTCGCGGTGTCCGCGCATATTGTCGGCCGTGTCGAGATAGCGGAACACTTCGATTGCATAGACGAAATCGAGCGTCCGGTCCGGCATCGGCAGGTCGGTGACCGAGCCGTCGCTGACCAGGCCCTCCGGCACGCGTTGCAAGGCAAGCTTGCGCATCTCGGCGCTCGGCTCGATACCCTGGACCTCCATTCCCCGTTCCAGCAGTCGCGCCATATAGCTGCCGATGCCGGAGCCGACATCGAGGCAACGCGCTTTCGGAGGCAATCCGTTGACCACGCGCAACCACTCCGCGTCGATCAGCGAGCGACCGTAGCGGAACGGCGAGTCGCAAATATTGTCGCTGGCATACTCCGCCAGGAAATAGCCGGCGGTCTCGTCATGCACATCGACGGCGCGTTTGCGGGCCCAAGTCATGTTTCGAGACTCCCCCGCGGCACTAGGCGGCATAGACCGTTCGTTCCGCCGGCGCGCGACCGCCGATCTTATGCATGGTCCGGCTCTGCATCCCGTGCGTCTCGTGCAGCCGCTTGAAGGCGTCGAGCACCTTGGTCAGCATCCCGAGATTCTCCGCGAGATTTGTGCCGAAATTCTCTGGGTGCCACCACAGATGAAAGGTTGCACCCGTCCGCGCAGCCTCCTCCATTGCCTTCTCGATGCGCCGCAGGCGCAAGCCGTCGAGCCGTGCCAGCCGCCGGTTGAACGGCCGCAGGAACCGGCTCGAGGCGACATTGATGAGCTGTCCCTCTCGGTGTTCCGGCCGCGACACGTTAGGCCCGGAGAGATCGACATAGCTGTCGGCGAGGCGGCAACCCCGGCGCAATAGGGTCTGCGCGCTGCCTGGAGCCGGCGCATAAAACCAAGCCTTCTCGTTGCCGCGGAAATGCGTGAGCCCGAGCCGGCTACAGGCGTCGAGATACGAGCCGTCATATTGATTGCGCGGAAACACGATCGAGTGGCAGCGGATGCCCCATTCCCCGAGTTGCTGCAAAGCGCTGGAGACATCAGCGACGAAACGATCGCCGCGTCCTCCGTCCTCCAGCGCGCAACGATGCGAGAACGTGTGCGTGCCGATTTCCTGACCTTCGCTGGCGGCAATCTGCCGCGCGAGAGACGCGCCGAAATGATAAGGGTCGCGCCGCTCGTCCGGGCCGATATCGGCAAAGCCGGCGATCTCAGCGTCATTCGCACCCGCTACCCTCGCCCGCGCGATCAACTCATCCTTGCTCTCGCATAGGAGCGCTCCGACCGTCGCCCAAGTGGCCTTGACGCCGCGCCGGTGAAACAGGTCGAGCATGGCCGGGATGGCCTCCCTGTCGCCCAGCACGTTCCGGCCACAGCTCTCGCGCGTGGCGTGGTCTCTTACCCCCCACATCAGTTCGTAGTCGAGCGAAATGACGAATTTGCCGCCACTGCCATCGGTGGTGCCCATGCGCCTAGAATGCGCCGCCCTGTGCAGCGGGGGCAAGCCCCCCTGGAACCCGCGCCGTGGTTCAGCGTTTAGTGCAGTGCATTTATCCGGGACGGGGGTCTCCAATGCCGACCGACACCTATCTCTTCATGGTTTGGGCGCACCGCAATGCCGACAGTATTTTCGGAGCGTCGGCCAGTCCTGTCATGCGAAACGGTGCGTTTCTCTGTTTCGAGGACGAGAAGAAGGCCTTGGCCGAGGCCAACCTGCTCAATGGCCGCGCCTGCGGGTCCAACGTTCATTACAGCGTCAAGTTGACTCCGGTACAGATGGCGTTGCCGAGCGGCAAGTCCAACGGCGCGGCTGCACAACCTCGCTATTCTATGCCGCTCTCCAGCGCACCCTGTACGGTCCGGTCCCGCCCTGCCTAGCGGTGGACATCGTTATCGGCTTGCCAGGAAAGAATGGTGGGCGCGACTGGGATCGAACCAGTGACCCCTGCGATGTCAACGCAGTGCTCATACCGCTGAGCTACGCGCCCGCTTCCAGGAACGAAAGCTTCTATATCGGCTGCGGCGCCAGGAAGGCAACCCGCGAAGACCAGCCGAGAGATCAGGCCGCGATCAACCGCTCCACCTGGTCGACCAAATCGCGCAGATGGAAGGGCTTCGACAGGATCTTGGCGTCTTTCGGCGCCTGGCTGTCGGGGTTGAGTGCAACCGCGGCGAAGCCCGTGATGAACATGATCTTGAGATCGGGATCGAGCTCGCTCGCCTTCCGCGCCAACTCGATGCCGTCCATCTCCGGCATCACGATATCGGTCAGGAGCAGTGTGAACGGCTCCTCTTTCAGCCGCTCATAGGCCTCAAGTCCGTTTCCGAACGATATGACGTCGTAACCGGCCTTCTCCAGCGCTTTCACGAGAAAGCGCCGCATGTCCTCGTCGTCCTCGGCGAGGAGAATGCGCTGAACGCTGCGCGCCCGTGGGTCGTTCGCCTCCATCCCTCAGTCCCCCTACTCTCGCCTTTCGGCGTACACGAACTTGGTAAACGACATGGTTAACACGGCTTGCCGGGTGGCCGACCCGCCCCGGCGCTGCCCCCCTGGCAACCCCAAATCATCGCGTCTATTTGGCTCCGGCACAAGAAAGAACACGCCTAGACAGGTTCAACTCTCATTGGCAGAGTTTACAGGCGATTCCTTGCTCGGGGCGGGAATCGATGGAACCGGGGGCGAACTTAAGGATCGGCCATGAGCCCAACGGAGGTCGAAGCGATCGAAACCGAACTTGCGCCACCCTTCACGGTGGCGCGACCGCAAAGTCTAAAGGTGCCGCTCGTTTTCAATTCCCCGCATAGCGGCCGCATTTATCCACAAGCTTTTTTGGCCGCCTCCAGGCTCGATCCACGAGCGCTGAGGCGATCCGAAGATGCCTATGTGGAGGAATTGTTCGCCTTCGTCGTCGGGCTCGGGGCGCCGCTCCTCTATGCGCATTTCCCGCGCGCTTATCTCGACGTCAATCGAGAGCCCTATGAGCTCGACCCGATACTGTTCCGCGACGGGCTTCCGCACTACGCCAATACGCAATCGGTGCGCGTAGTCGGCGGGCTCGGCACCATCGCCAGGATCGTGTCGGAATCCGACGAGATTTACCGCGAACCGCTCACGGTGGGCGCCGCGCTCGAGCGGATCAACCGCCTCTATACCCCGTACCACGAGACCCTGAGCAGCCTGCTGGACGAGGCCAAGCGCGATTTCGGATTCTCCGTGCTGATCGACTGCCATTCGATGCCGTCAAATCCTATCGCCGAGCAGGGCGGAGGCCGGCCCGACTTCGTGCTTGGCGACCGCTTCGGCACTTCCTGTGGCGCGGAGATCACCCGTCTCGCTGCCGCTCAACTCAAGGCGCGAGGTTATGCCGTCGCCCTCAACAAACCTTATGCCGGCGGCTACATCACCGAGCACTATGGCCGCCCGCATAAGGGTCAGCATGCGCTACAAATCGAGATCAACCGCGCGCTCTATATGGACGAGACGAGCTTCGAGCGGTCGGCGGGCTACGAACGCCTGAGTGACGATCTCCAAGCCATGGTGCACGCCCTCATCGCGGGTATCTCCGGGCTGGCCATCCCTCGCGCCGCAGCCGAATAGCCAACCCAAGCGCACAAAAAAAGGGCCGCTCGATTGAACGAACGGCCCAAGTCTAGGGAGGAAACGCCCAAGGAGGGCAGCGGAATGGCCTGGAGAGCCA
>DATICH010000168.1:0-14758 GCA_035456885.1 Methyloceanibacter sp. | reverse complement strand
GCCGACACGGTGCCGACTTGTGCTTAAGAAGCGGGGCAAACTCGGTGCGCCGGACTTGGTTTGACGTTACGGGACCAGCTATTGGACAGGACTTGAGCGTGCTTACTATGTGCTTACTCGAGGTTCCTGAGACTGGTGGTTTAACTGCTAAGCCATTGAAATAACTGGTGGGCGCAGGAGGACTCGAACCTCCGACCCGCTGATTAAGAGACACTGGACTCTTTTATGAGACCTCTACGCTCGGCTAATTGCCTAACAACCTGCCCAACGAAGGTGCGCTTATTGGGCAGCCGTTGGGCACAATTGGACTCCAAAATTCTAAGTAATTGATTTAATTGGCGCCCCCTAGGGGTTTCGAACCCCTGTTTCCGGCGTGAGAGGCCGGCGTCCTAGGCCACTAGACGAAGGGGGCGCATCCGGAAGCCGAAGCAAGAGCTATAGCTTGGCCCCATAAATCCGATCAAGGCTTATTGCTGCGTGACCGCTGCTTGAGCCGCTTATTCCGGTTTGAGCTTGATGCGAGAAATCACCCTGCCGCTGGCAAGATCGAGCACCACGATTTCCGCGCCTGCCGCAGAGTTGAGATGGAGTGCCAGCCTGCCGTCATCAAGGGACATCGAGGAGATCGTCGCATCCTTTGCGATAGCGAACTCCCCCGCTCCTTCCCCCAGGACGGCGGCGGCGGGCGCCGCCTCTTGCCCACCCCGCGACGCCTGATAGACGATGGCCGCGAGCACGAAGGCGAAGCCGCCGACCAGCAGAATGCCCATCACGATCACGGCGATTTTCAACGCCCGCACCTGACGCGGAGTGAACACCGTGCCCGGCAATGGCGTATTGTCCGGCTCGTTCAGGATCGCCATGGTTCGAGACCTCATGGATCAGCCGAAGCAAGCTTCAATCAAGCGGCTCGCCGCGGAGGCCGATGCCGGCCACCAAGGCATGCGGCTCGACCGCTTTCTCGCGGAATGCCTGCCGGAGCTGAGCCGCACCCGGCTGCAAAGCCTGATCAAGGAGGGTCGGGTCTCCTTGGGCCGGGCGACCATAGTTGACCCCCAATACCGGGTCAAACCGGGCGAGCGCTTCACCATCACCGTGCCGCCGGCGACCCCGGCCGAACCTGGCGCCGAATCGATCCCGCTCGACATCGTCTACGAGGACGAAGACCTGATCGTCATCGATAAGCCAGTCGGTCTCGTGGTGCATCCGGGCGCCGGCCACGCCAAGGGTACGCTGGTCAATGCGCTGATCGCCCATTGCGGGGAAAGCCTATCCGGCATTGGCGGTGTGGCGCGGCCCGGCATCGTGCATCGCCTCGACAAGGACACGAGCGGCTTGATGGTCGTCGCCAAGACCGACCAGGCGCATCGCGCGCTCGCCGCGCAGTTCGCCGATCATGGTCGCACCGGCGAGTTGGAACGCGGCTATCTCGCCCTGGTTTGGGGCGCCCCGTCCCGCGCGCAAGGCACGATCGACTCGCCGATCGGGCGCCACCCCGCGAGCCGCACCAAGATGGCGGTGCTGCCCCAGGGCAAAGGCCGCGAGGCCGTGACGCATTGGCGCGTGGTCGAGAATTTCGGCCCGAAGCGCGCGCCGGTCGCCTCCCTTATCGAATGCAGCTTGGAGACCGGGCGCACCCATCAGGTGCGGGTGCATCTTGCCTCGATCGGCCATCCGCTGATCGGCGACCCCCTCTACGGCAAGGGCTTCAAGTCGAAGCTGCGCGCCATGCCGGAGCCGCCGCGTGAAAAACTGGTCGCGCTCAACCGGCAGGCGCTTCATGGCGCGCATCTAGCTTTCGTCCACCCGGCGACCGGCACATTACTCAAATTTAATAGTCCGCTTCCGCCCGATCTCTCTGGAATTGTTGAGGCTTTCAAGGAACTGTGAACAGACAGCAGTCTTTTATCTATGTGACAAAGGTTTTATAGAGAGGGCGCCGGGGGGCAGTTTCGATGGGAAATGCGGCCGCCTAAGGCTGCTGGAGACGGGCTCTCATGGCCAGAAGTTTGCCGAGTGTTAGCGCGCATGGCGGACTGACGCGCTATCTCGAAGAAATCAGACAGTTTCCAATGCTCGAGCCGCAGCAGGAATTCATGCTGGCGAAGAGTTGGCGCGAGCATGGCGACCGCGATGCCGCGCATCAGCTCGTCACCTCGCATCTCAGGCTCGTGGCGCGCATCGCCATGGGTTATCGCGGTTACGGGCTTCCCATCGGCGAAGTGATCTCCGAAGGCAATGTCGGCCTGATGCAGGCGGTGAAGCGCTTCGATCCGGACAAGGGCTTCCGCCTCGCCACCTATGCCATGTGGTGGATCAGGGCGGCGATCCAGGAATACATCCTGCGCTCTTGGAGCCTGGTGAAGATGGGCACCACCGCGGCGCAGAAGAAGCTGTTCTTCAACCTGCGCAAGATCAAGGGTCAGCTCAAGGCGCTCGACGAAGGCGATCTCCGCCCCGATCAGGTCAAGCAGATCGCCACCCAGCTCGGCGTGACCGAGGACGACGTCGTCTCGATGAACCGGCGGCTTGGTGGCGACTCTTCCCTCAATGCCCCCGTCAGGAACGATGCCGAAAGCGGCGAGTGGCAGGACTGGCTGGTCGACGACACCATGGACCAGGAGACCGCACTTGCCGAATCGGAGGAGAAAGAGAACCGGCGCGGCATGCTGACCGACGCGCTGAAGGGCTTGAACCCGCGCGAGCGCCGCGTGTTCGAGGCGCGCCGGCTTGCCGAGGACCCGCTCACCTTGGAGGAGCTGTCCGCCGAGTTCGGCGTCTCCCGCGAGCGTATCCGCCAAATCGAGGTGCGCGCCTTCGAGAAGGTGCAGAAGGCGGTGCAGAAAGCTGCCGCCGCTTCCGAGCACCGCGAGACCGCCCCCGCCGAGTAAGTCCCTTTCCCCTTGCGCGCAATGAGGCCCGAGCGTAGCCAGACCGGGTAGGGGGAACTCTGCGTGAAGCAACTCACCGTCAGCGGCGTGGAGGTCGCCTATCTCGACGAGGGAGAAGGCCCCGCCGTCATCCTCGGTCATTGCTCCAGCGCCTCGCACAAGGAATGGCTGCCGCTGATCGAGAAGCTCACGCCCGACTGGCGGGTGCTTGGCCCCGACTTCATCGGCTATGGGCAATCGGATCCGTGGCCCGCGGAGCAACCCCTCTCGATCGATGCCGATGTCGATGTTTTGCTCGCGCTAGCCGAGCAGGTGGAGGGCAAGCTGCATTTTGTCGGCCATTCCTATGGCGCGGCGCTAGCGCTCGAGGCCGCGCGCCAGCTCGGAGAACGCGTAAAGAGCCTCGTGCTGGTGGAGCCGGTCTCGTTCCATCTCCTGCGGCAGGAAGCACGCCCCGAATGGGCCGAGATCGAAGCGATGGGCCGCAAGGTGCTTGGCGCCGTTGCCGAAGGCCACGACCGCGAGGCGGCCAAAGCTTTCATGACTTACTGGCTCGGGCGGTTGCGCTGGTGGCTCGCGCCGGACAAGTTCAAAATAGCGATTGCCAACACGATTCCCAAGGTCGCGCTCGAATTCGGCATCGCCATCGATGCGCCGACGAGGCTTCAGGACTACGCGGCGATCGTCGCCCCCACTTTGCTTGTGGTGGGCAGCAAGACGCGCGCGCCGACCCGCGCCATTGTCGAACTCTTGGGCGCCACCTTGCCGAATGCCACCGTCGAGACCCTCAAAGGCGCAGGGCACATGAGCCCCTTCACCCATCCCGCCGAGCTCAACCGGCTGATCATCGAGCGTCTCGCTCTTGAGCGCTGACCGGCGCGCCATCTTCGTCCGGCAGTTCCTCGATATCCTTGGCGAACAGCTCCTCGAGCTCCTTGGCCTGCGACTGCGCATTGGCGCGGACCTTCTCCAGGTCCGTATAGTATTGATAATCCTGGTAAAGCCGCCGCTCGTCCTGCTGTTTGAAGGTCTCGGTCAGACGCTTCACCTCGGCTTCCCGGAAGCCCAGCCCGCGCAGCAATCTCCGCGTCAGCTCAAGCGCCGACAGAAACGTCTCGCGTTCGATAATCTTCACACCGAGATCCATCAGCCTGTGCACATGCGTGCGGTCGCGGGCGCGCGCATAGATCGGCAGATCGGGAAAATTCTTGCTGACGACCTCGGCGACCCTGAGCGAGGCGTCGACATCGTCGATGGCGAGCACGAAGGCGCGCGCCTTGTCGACGCCCGCGGCCCGCAAGATATCGAGCCGTCCGGCGTCGCCATAATAGATCTGCGCGCCGAACCGCCGCACGAAATCGACCTGTTCGACATTGGAATCGAGCGCGGTGAAGGGGATGTGGCGGGCGCGCAGCACACGCGCCACAATCTGCCCGAAGCGGCCGAAGCCAGCAACGATGACATGCTGATCGCCCTCCGGCGGGACCTCATATTCCGGCGGTATGGGTTTCGCGGCTCGGTTAAAGGCGTCGTCGATGAGCAGCAACAGCGGCGTCGCGGCCATCGACAGGGTCACGGCCAGCGTCAGCAGATTGGCGAGCGGGCGGTCGATCACGCCTTCCAGCGCGCCGGCGGCAAATAGCACGAAGGCGAACTCGCCGCCTTGACTGAGCACGAGACCGAGCCGCCGCGCCGCTGCCGATCCGAGACCCCACCAGCGGCCAAGCAAATAAAGTATCGCCGCCTTGATCGCCACGAGGCCGAGAACGATGGCAAACAGCTGCAGCGGTTGCGCGGTCAACACGCCGAGATCGATCGACATGCCGACCGCGATGAAGAACACCGCGAGCAGCAATCCCTCGAAGGGCGCAATGTCGGCCTCGATCTGATGGCGAAACTCCGAGTCGGCGAGCAGCGCGCCGGCGATGAAAGCGCCGAGCGCCGCAGATAGCCCCGCTGCCTCCATTACCAGCGCCACGCCGACTACGGTCAGTAACGCGCTCGCCGTCATCGCCTCGCGCACCCCGGTCGATGCCACTAACCGGTAAAGCGGCGTGAGCAGAAATCGCCCCGCCACCACCACGCCGACAATAGTGAGGACGGCAAAGGCGGCCGCCTTGAAATCCATGGACGGCTCTTCCCCGCCGAGCGCGAATAGCGGCACCAGCGCGATCAGCGGGATCGCCGCCAGATCCTGGAACAGCAGCACCGAGAAACCGAGTCTGCCGTGTCGGGTCGAGAGCTCGCCCTTCTCTTCGAGCACCTGAAGGGCAAAGGCGGTGGAGGACAGCGACAGCGCAAGTCCCACGAACAAAGCTTGGCTGAAGCTCAGCCCCAAGGCGATGGCGAGCGCGGCAAGCACGGTCGAGGTGGCGATCAGCTGGGCGGTGCCCAGGCCGAAGATCGCCGAGCGCATCGCCCAAAGCCTGATCGGGCGCAGCTCGAGTCCGATCACGAACAGCAGCAACACCACGCCGAACTCGCCGAAATGCAGCACCTCGCCGACATCGGTCAGCGCGTAGAACGGTCCCAGCACATAGGGGCCGATCACCACCCCGGCGGCGAGATAGCCGAGCACCGCGCCCATGCGGGTGAGGCGCCCGAGCGGCGCGGCAATGGCGGCGGCCGCCAAAAACACCGCCACTTGCAACAGTTGCGCCGAAACCATGGGCTTCCCTTCTCCTCGAACTTCGGTAGCACGCAACTCCAAATCTCACTAGACAGGAGAGGCGAACCGGTGACCCCCGCCCCATGAATTCCACGGAAGGCAATCCCAACCCGACTCTCCGCGAGGCGCTGACCGTGTGGGCCAAGATCGGCGTCATCTCCTTTGGCGGCCCGGCGGGACAGATCGCGCTGATGCATCGCGTCCTAGTCGATGAGCGCCGGTGGATCGGCGAGAAGCAATTTCTGCATGCGTTGAATTTCTGCATGCTGCTGCCTGGCCCCGAGGCCATGCAGCTCGCCACTTATGTCGGCTGGCGGCTGCATGGCACGCTTGGCGGGCTCGCCGCGGGCATCCTGTTCGTGCTGTTGGGCGCGCTGATCGTGCTCGCGCTGACCATCGCCTACGCGCTTTACGGACAGGTGCCGGCGGTCGAGGCGGCCTTCGTCGGCATCAAGGCCGCCGTGCTGGTGATCGTCATCGAGGCATTGCTCAGAGTCGCGCGGCGCGCCTTGCGCGGGCTTTACAACGTGGCCATCGCCGCCGCAGCCTTCATCGCCATTTTCTTCTTCGCCGCCCCCTTCCCGCTGATCATCGCCGCCGCGGCGCTTGCCGGCTATCTGCTTGCTTTTGCCGTGCCCGGCCCGGAGCCGAAGGCGCTCACCGAGCCGCCACCCGTGCCGGTTTCGCAAACGCTGAAGACCGCGACACTTTGGCTTGCCATCTGGATCGGACCGCTGCTTGCGCTCGCGGCGATCTTCGGTCGCGGCCATGTCACCACCGACATCGCGCTGTTCTTCTCCAAACTTGCGGTGGTGACCTTTGGCGGCGCCTACTCGGTGCTCGCCTACATGGCGCAGCAGGCGGTCGAGACTTATGGTTGGCTGTCGCCCGGCGAAATGCTCGATGGGCTTGGCCTCGCCGAAACGACGCCGGGTCCGCTCATTCTGGTCACCGAGTTCGTCGGCTTCCTCGCCGGCTATCGCTTCGGCGGCGAGCCCAAGCTCGCCTTCGGCCTGCTCGGCGCCGCCGTCACCCTATGGGCGACCTTCGCGCCGTGCTTTCTGTGGATCTTCACCGGCGCCCCCTATGTCGAGCGCTTGAGCACCAACCCCCGCCTCGCCGGCGCGCTCGCCGGCGTGACCGCCGCGGTGGTCGGTGTGATTCTGAACTTGAGCCTGTGGTTCGCGCTGCACGTATTGTTCGGCCGCGTCGCAGCGCAAGCCTACGGCCCGCTGCGGTTATGGACGCCCGATCTCTCGACGCTCAACGCCGAGGCCCTGGCGCTGTCGATCCTCGCCGCCGCCCTCTTGTTCGGCCTGAGGGTCGGCATCGTCGGCACATTGGTCGTCTGCGCCGTCACCGCGCTCACCTGGGCGAGCCTGCACGGCGCCATCTAGCCCGCAATGACGACTGGCGGAATGCGCCTAGCGCGGGACCCAGAGATTGACGAAGGGCGCCCTCACCCATGTGCCGTTGCGGCCGCTGAACACGCGCGCGAACGGTGCACGCACATAGGTCTCGCCACGCGCATCATCCACCTCGGTGAACGGGGCGCGCACATAGGTTCCATTGCGACGCCAGCGCCGCCTGTAATAGCCGGCCTCCTGCACGAGCGCGGTTTCGGCAATCGGCTTGAGGACCACGCCGGGCGCCGCTTGGGTAGAAGCCGGCAGGCCGGCGATGATTATGGCGCCCGCGGCGGCGAGCCCGAGATAAAGCGTACGAATCGTCATACTGAATTCTCCTTAACTGTGTTCCCCGCCGCGCAGCGATGCTTCACGTGGCGCGGAGTGTGACCACGCGATCCCGGTGACGCAAGCCCAAATTACAGCCAGCCGCGGCGTTTGAAATAGAAGTAGGGAAGAATCGCCGCCAGCACCATCAATGCGAGCGCGAGCGGATAGCTAAACCACCAATCGAGCTCGGGCATATGGTGAAAATTCATGCCGTAGATCGAGGCGATCAGGGTCGGCGGCAGGAACACGACGGCGGCGACCGAGAAAATCTTGATGATGTCGTTCTGCTGGATGTTGATCATGCCCAAGGTGGCATCGAGCAGGAAGATGATCTTGCCGGAGAGAAAGGTTGCGTGATCGGTCAATGAGGCGACGTCGCGCGCCGCGGTGCGGATGCGCGCTTGCAGTGGCTTGACCTCCTTGCGCTGATTAGCGGCGTGAACCAGAAAGGTGAGCAGCCGCCCAAACGAATGCGCGGTCTCCCGCGCTTTCGAGGTGATCTCGCCCTCGCGGCCGATCGCGCGCAATAGCACGTCGAAGCGCCGCTGCCGCGACGCGGCCCCGCCCTTGAGCTCGAACACCGAGTGCGACAGCCCCTCGACCTCCGCCTGGATGCGCTCGATGAAATCGGCCAGCCGGTCGATGATGGTCTCGAGTAGGCCGATCAAAACTGCTGCGCCGTTCGCGAGGTCCGTCTCGACCCGATTGCACCGCGCCACATAGATGTCGAAGGCACGCGGCTGGGCATAGCGCAAGGTGATCAGCCGCTGCCCATTCAGGATGAACGTGACCGGCGTGGTGCGGGGCTCGCCCTGTTCGGGTTGATAGAGCAAGGTCGCCGTCATGAAATAAGCGCCGTCCTCCTGATAGAGGCGGCTCGACACCTCGATTTCCTGCTGCTCCTCACGCGTGGGAACGTCGAGCTTCATCGCCCGCTCGATCTGACTTTCTTCCTCCGGCGTGGGATTGAGCAGGTCGATCCAGACCGCGGATTCGGTGATGCGAGGCTTACCCTTCTGGCGCTGCAACGCGCCCGAGCGGCTCTCGTAGACGGTCAGCATCGAACCTCCCCTCGCCGTTCAGGCGGCGAACTTTCGCCGTCCGGACGCGACCTTATAGCAGGGTCGCTTTGGCGCCAGTGAGACAATGCGGCCCAGGGTTGAAGCTTTGACAGCAGGTTCGTTGGCGGATTAACTGAAGCCATGGGGTGGCTTCGCAGGGACAAGGATTGCCCTGGTGGTGGTTTGGGCGCTTCTGCTCCAGGCCGCCCTCCTCTCTTTCGCCGCCGGCGCCCATGCGGCAGGCCTCGCCTCCGGCGAGAGTACCGTCCTCTGTACGCTCAGGGGTGCCGTCAATGGAGACCCCGCACCGGGGCAGGGCCATCGCCAGGCCGACCATGCGTGCTGCACGACGGCATGCCGTCTGGCTTGCGGCGGCCCCGGCAACGCAGGCTTGTTACCGCCTACCCTTCGCGTTCCCCTGCCGGCTTCGATCGAGGCGCCGGCCGAGCCAGCGCGCCTCGCTGAGCCTGTCGGCTCATCTTCCGAGGTCTCGCCTGCCCAACCGCGCGCGCCCCCTCGCGCCGAGACCTAGCGTCGATACTCGCGCCTGTCGTGAACCGTGAGCCCTTCTCTCGAAGGCTCGCGCGTCATGCAGCGCAATCCATCACATCGTCACTACAGCCATGCCGGCACGAATCGGCATTCGGGGGGTTAACGTCATGTCACGCTTTGCCACGTCGCACGTCGCAGCTCGCGTGCGCGCACTTTGTATTGCTGCTTCGCTTGTGAGCCTCGTAACCGCCGCGCACGCCGATCCGCTTTCCGGACCCGGGCCGCTGGCCGATCAGCACGCGCCCGCCGGCGTCATGTTCGACCACATGCATAAGGCCAGGGAGATCATGGTCGGGTTTCGTTGCGCCGGCAGCTTCGCCGGCGGCAGCATTCTACACGGCGAGAAATCGGCCAGCGACCAGGAGATCATCGACAGTGGCTGCACGCCGCATGCCTGTTCGATGAAACCGACCGATATGACCATGAACATGTACATGCTCGATATCATGTATGCGCCGACCGATTGGCTGACCCTCATGGTGATGCCGATGTGGATGAGCCATGAAATGACCATGGGCCCTCTCAAGGGTGTCGTGCCGGCCGGTCACGATGACCACGGCGGCATGGATATGGGCGGCGACATGGACATGGGTGGTCACAGCGAGCATGCGCATATGGGCTCTCATTCGCACAGCACCGAAGGCTGGGGTGATACGGTCTTCGGTCCCGAAATTCGCTTGGCCGACGGTCCTGGATACCATCTGCATGTGAGCCCGATGTTCAGCGCGCCGACCGGCCGCGTCGACTTCGAGACGAACGGCGTGTTCACCCATTACGGCATGCAGCCCGGCTCCGGCACCTGGGACTTCTGGCCGCGCATCACCTAGACCGGCCGCGCCGATCGCCTGACCTGGGGCGCGCAACTGCTCGGCATCGTTCGGCTGGAGAACGAGAACGAGTCTGGCTACCGACTCGGCGATCTGTTCCAGGCCACGTTCTGGGGCAGCTACCGGCCGGCCAATTGGATCTCGCTGTCGCTGCGCGGTCTCTACACCGAACAGGGCAAGATCGAGGGTCACTATAACGGAGCGCACAACCACTCGAGCCCGCCCGACCTCCAGTTCAACTATGGCGGCCGGTTCTGGGACATCGGCTTCGGCGTCAACACCGCGGTCACCGGCGGCCCGCTCAAGGGCTTGCGCCTGAGCGCGGAATGGCTCGAGCCGGTGATGGACGATCCGAACGGCTACCAGCTCGAGCGGGAGGGCACACACTGGGCCAACGCCACCATGTCGTTCTGAGCACGCGAGGCGGCACCTAATTCTTCTGCACGATGCAGGCGCCGCCCTGCGCCCGCAGTTTGGCGCAAAGCTTGTCGGCATCGGCGCGGCTGTCCGCGCCGATCTGCACCAGGTAGAGCGCGCGGCGTCCGCGGCTTAGATTGCGCTGCGGCACGACGAAGGGATCGCGACCGCCGAGCAGCGAGGCATGCTGCTGCCGCAGCCTGCCGAACTGGGCGAGCGCCTTGGCCTTGGAAAACGAGGTCGAGACATGCACGCCCCAAGGCCGCCAAGCGCCACTCGCGGTCAGCGGTTCGGTCTCGTAGACCGCGCGCACCACCAGCGGCGCAAGCTTGCGGCAGGACTCTTGCACCTCCAGGCCGGCGATCTTGAGCGTGGCGGGCAGCTCGGTCTCGGCGAGCTTCCAGTCCTCCGCTGCCCGGCCGGTGATGAATTGGACATAGTCGCGGGTTTCGTAGGGAAGCGTGCTCGATCCTGCGAGCCATCCCCGCACCCGCTCGGCGCCTGCGTTATAGGCCGCGGCGGCGAGCCCGAAATTGCCGAATTCGCGACGCAGATCGGCGAGCAGGCTCGCTGAATGCACGATCGCTTGCTTGGGCTCGAACGGATCGTAGAGCCCGCGTTCCTCGGCAGTGCCCGGCATGAATTGGGCGATGCCTTGCGCGCCTTTCCCGCTCACGGCACGAGGATTGAAGCGGCTCTCCTTCCAGATCAGTCGCACGAAGGGCATCGGCGGCAGGTCCCGCGCTTCGGCCTGCTGCTGCATGATGGGGCAGACGATATCGACGAATGGTTTGGGCCCGGCGAGCGCGAGCCCCGCCTGCTTAGCACCGGCCGCGACCTGCGTCGCGAGGCTGCCCGCGTGCAACGGAGCGGCGAAAATCACCAGGCCAGCCAACAATGCCGCGATCCGCATCCCTCGCATGGCGCAAATCTCTGACAGACGTGCGGACAGGTGAAGACGCTAGTTCTTCAATACGATGCAGGCACCGCCCGCGGCTTGAAGCTTGGCGCAGAGCGCGTCGGCGTCGTCGCGGCTATCCATGCCGATCCGCGCCGAATAGCGCAGCGCCGTGCCCATATGCAGGTCGCAGGTTTCCACCACCATCGGGCTGTAGCTTCCGAGCAGGTCGGTATGGCTCTGCTTGACTTTATCGAATTCGGAAAGCGCCTCGTCTTTTGAGAAGGCGCTGGAAATCTCGATGCCCCAAGCCGGCTGCCCCGCCGTGCTGTCGCTGCCCGCCTGCGACGGCTCGCAAGGCGCGAGCGGGCCCTCTTCGATCGTGGCGCCGGCACGGGCAGGCGCCAAGCCGAGCAGCAAGCAAAGGCCGAAGAGCAGTGCGAATCTCATACGGACAGAATGACGCAAGTTGCCGCCCCCATAAAGTGTCTTCGTATCACGGAACCGGTGCCTGCGCGCTCTTACCCACTTTGAGCTTCCAGTCCTTGATCGGGCTCGCGGCGAGGTCGAGCTTTCCGGCCATATAATAGAGCCGGCTCGTGTCCTCGCTGCGCGAGGTGCAGAACTTGTCTTGCAAATAGTAGGGCGGCGCGGCCTGGTAATAGAGCGTCGCGCGGACCGACGCCGGCTCGCCCGATAGCTCATCGAGCTTCACCTGGTAGACGATTTCGTCCCTGCCGCCGTCCCGGTAATCAGGGTCGTCACCCACGGCCACCGGCGCCACGTCTTCGGCGAGATCGGCCTTGGCGCCGAGCGCCCCGGCGATTTCGATCCTCTTTTCCAGAGGCAGGAAGCCGTGCGGCAGCAGGCGATTGTCCTTCACCTTGGCGCAGATCGACAGGAAGCTCGTGGTCAGTTTCCCTTCAGGCTTGGCGCGGCCACCGCAGACCGGCGCCTCGACATCGGCCGGCTCGGCCACCAACTCTTCATAGATCTGCACCTGGTCTTGGCGGGTGATGATCTGGCGATGCGGCTGATGCGCGCGCGCTTCGGGGGCGATCCGCTCCGCGCAATCTGCGCTCCACCACAGCTCGCCTGCAAGTGGCGCGCCCGTGCTGTCGACGATCGTGCCATTGCCGTCGGTGCTTCCTGACGACCACAGCACCTCGCCGTCGGCGTCGAGCACGTTGAACTCGATGAAGGCACGGCGGAAGGCGACGCCAGACGGGAATTTGTGTCCCGCCTTGTTCTCGATCCTCAGTTTCGCACGCAACGCCCCATCCTCGCGCTCTAATTCGGCGATGCTGACCGCGGCGGTCCGTTCCGCCGCTTGTTCCAGGATGGCCGCTTCCGTCCCCTCCAGGCCGGTCGCGCCGCTCTTGCGCGACAGCATTGGATCACCCGTGCGAATGCCCATGACTTGCGCGAATTGCTGCGCCATCTCGACCAGGAACAGGTTCAGCCCGACCAGCGTATGCTTGGCAAAGCCCTCGCGCTCGGGGAGGTCGATGTCCTTGGGCGGCAGGGTATATTCGGCCGCGGGGAAGTTCATGTATTCCTGTTGCCAGAGCTGTCACATGCCGAGCAAGGACAAGCGTGGGGAGCCCTATCGCAGCAAGATCGCCACCATCCAGGGTCGAAGGTCGGTCAACCGGCGCGGAAATCAGCGATTATTTGGGAAAGGCGGTCATCGCCGTCGCGGCCACCCGCTCGAGCTCTTTGCGCGACGCCCCGCCCGCCGCCTGCACCGCCATGCCGTGGATGACGGTTGCCACAAATCGGGCCAAGCCTGCCGGATCGGCGTCGTCGGGTAGGTCCCCCTCCCGCTTGGCCCGCCTTAACCGTTCGCGGATGAGAGCAACGCTTGCGTCCCGCCGCGCCGTTAACTCCTGCTTGACCGCGTCGCATTCCTCGCCGCCGCAGAGTGCGCCTTGCACCATGAGACATCCCGGAGGATTGCGCTTGTCGCCGAGTGAAATCGCGGTGCTCTCTAGCAGCCGCGCGATCGCTTCATAGGCCGTGGGCGCGGCCAGAGCGTCGTTCCAGGATGCTTCGTGCAGGGTCTCGTAGCGGTCGAGCGCCCGGCGGAACAGGCCCTCCTTGTTGCCGAAGGCGGCATAGAGACTCGGCGGATTGATGCCCATCGCCGCGGTCAGGTCGCACAGGGTCGCCCCCTCGTAGCCCTTGCGCCAGAACACTTCCAGCGCCCGGTCGAGAGCCCTTTCCATATCGAAAGCGCGGGGGCGGCCAAGGGCCACTGGCGAATCTCCTGACATTTTCGTGATGCCTATCACCTCCTACATCTGTAGTGCATGTTATATAATACTCTTGACAGACCGGGTCCAGGATACATATGTAGCAATCACTAAATAATCCTCTAAAGACGGAGATGGACCCATGTCAAAGGCACTCACCGGAAAAGTTGCTCTGGTCACCGGCGGCTCGCGCGGCATCGGCGCGGCGATCGCCAAGGCGTTGGCCGACGACGGCGCCGACGTCGCCATCAGCTATGCCGCCTCGGCCGACAAGGCCAACGCGGTGGTCAAGGAGCTGAAGGCGAAGGGCGTGCGCGCCGAAGCCTTCAAGGCCGATCAGGCCGACGCCAAGGCGGTCGAGGACTTGGTCAGGACGGTGGCGGTGCGGTTCGGCCGGCTCGACATTCTCGTCAACAATGCCGCCGTGTTCGTCACCGGGCAGGTGCACGATCGCGCCAACAATCTCGCCGAGCTCGACCGGCAGTTCGCCGTCAATGTCGGCGGGGTTGCCGCGGCGGTACGTGCCGCCGCGCCGGTCATCAGCGACGGCGGGCGCATCATCTCGATCGGCTCGGTGGTCGGCGATACCTCGCCCTTCGCCGGTCTCGCCGACTATTCGGCAACCAAAGGCGCGGTTGCCGCGTATACCAGAGGCTGGGCGCGCGATTTCGGAGCGCGCGGCATCACCGTGAACAACGTCCAGCCCGGTCCGATCGACACCGATATGAACCCGGCATCGAACGGCGACTTTTCCGCTGCCCAGTCCAAGGCCACCGCGCTCGGACGATACGGCAAGCCCGAGGAAGTCGCTGCCGCTGTCGCGTTTCTCGCCAGCCCGGATGCCGGCTACATCACCGGCGCGACGCTCAATGTCGACGGCGGCTTCACCGCCTGATCTTTCGATCTTTGTCTTGTGGAGGACATGGTCATGATCGAGCGGAGACCCTTCGATAGACTTGGCGGCGCCGACCACGGTTGGCTCAAGGCCAAGCATCATTTCTCGTTCGCCCGCTATTACGACCCGGAGCGGCTCGGCCATGGCGCGCTTCGCGTGTGGAACGACGACGAGATCGCTCCCAACACGGGCTTCCCGCCCCATCCGCATGCCGACATGGAGATCATCACCTATGTCCGCCAGGGCGCGATCACGCATGAGGACAGTCTCGGGCATAAGGGCCGCACCGAGGCCGGCGACGTCCAGGTGATGAGCGCCGGCAGCGGCATCCGCCACGCGGAGTACAATCGCGAGGACGTCCCAACCAAGATCTTCCAGATCTGGATCGAGCCGCAGCAATCGGGCGGCAACCCGTCTTGGGGCGCCAAGCCCTTCCCCAAGGGCGACCGCTCCGGGCGCTTCGTGCCGCTGGCGAGCGGTTTCGCCGGCGATGCCGAGGCATTGCCGATCCGAGCCCGCGCCCGCGTGCTCGGCGCGACTTTGCAGGCCGGCGAGACC
>DATICH010000167.1:0-15667 GCA_035456885.1 Methyloceanibacter sp. | reverse complement strand
CGAGCGAAGCGGTGCCGGCGGCGATCGCCGGGCCCGAGACATTGAACGGGCCCCTGATGCGGTTCAGTGCATCGGCGATGTCGGTCGGGCAGTAGGCCCAACCGATCCTGAGCGAGGCGAGCCCGTAGATCTTGGAGAAGGTGCGGGTCATCACCGTGTTGTGGGTCGTGGCGACCAGCTCGATGCCGGCCTCGTAATCGTTCTTGCGCACATATTCGGCGTAAGCCGCGTCGACCACCAGCAGTACGTCCTCGGGGAGGCCGGCGCGGAGCCGCTTCACCTCGTCGAAGGAGAGATAGGTCCCGGTCGGATTATTGGGATTGGCGATGAACACGATACGCGTGCGTGGGCTGACGCAAGCGAGGATCGCGTCTACGTTCGCGGTGAGATTGGTCTCGGGTGCGGCGACAGGGGTCGCGCCGCGCGCCATGATCGCGATCTTGTAGACGAGGAATCCGTGCGCGCTGTAGATAGCCTCGTCGCCGGGACCGAGATAGGCCTGCGCGAGCAGATTGAGCAGCTCGTCGGAGCCGGTACCGCAGACGATGCGCGCCGGATCGAGCCCGTAAAGCTTGGCGAGCGCTTCGCGCAAAGGGCGCGCCGAGCCGTCGGGATAGCGCGACAGCGAGCTTGCCGCTTCGAGATAGGCCTCGATTGCCCGGGGGGAGGGCCCGAACGGCGTCTCGTTGGAGGAGAGCTTGATCACCGGGCGCGCGCCAGGGAGCGCGCTCGTGCCGGGCACATAAGGCGCGATATCGAGAACGCCGGGGCGGGGGCGCGGACCACGCGTGGCGGCCATGCTTGTCAGGCTCCTCGGTGGGGCTAACGAAGGGCCTCTCATAGGACCTTTCCCTAGCGCAAGGCAAAGAAAAGATTGACTTTCAACGGCAAGCTCCTAGCTAACGCCGAATTGTAGATTTGAGGCTAATAAAGCCAGGACGCGCGGATAGTCAGGCCTGACGATGAGCGAGACCCCGACGGCGGAACGCTTCGCCGATCAGAAGCGACTGGACCAAGTCGCCAATCCGCAAAGCGCGATCGTGCACTTTCCGGCGCACGAGACGCTGCCGCTCGACTGCGGGGCAAGCCTCGCGCCGTTCTCGATCGCCTATCAGACCTATGGCGAGCTGAACGCGGCGAAGTCGAACGTCGTGCTGGTGTGCCATGCGCTGACCGGCGACCAGCATGTCGCCAATATCCACCCGGTCACCGGCAAGCCCGGCTGGTGGGACACCATGGTCGGACCGGGCAAGCCGATCGACACCAACCGCTATTTCGTGCTCTGCGCTAATGTGATCGGCGGCTGCATGGGCTCGACCGGGCCGAGCTCGGTCAACCCGGCCACGGGCCGTCCCTACGGTCTCGATTTTCCCGTGATCACCATTGCCGATATGGTTCGCGCTCAGGCGCGGCTGCTCGATCATCTCGGCATCGCCGAGGTGCTCTGTGTGCTCGGCGGCTCGGCGGGCGGCATGCAGGTCTTGGAATGGGCCGCGAGTTACAAGAACCGCGTGTTCTCCGCGGTGCCGATCGCCTGTTCGGCGCGCCACTCCTCGCAGAATATCGCCTTCCATGAGGTCGGTCGCCAGGCGGTGATGGCCGATCCCGATTGGTGTCAGGGGCGCTATCTCGAGCAAGGCAGGAGTCCGCGCAAAGGATTGGCGGTGGCGCGCATGGCCGCGCACATTACCTATATGTCGGACGACGCGCTGCACCGGAAATTCGGCCGCAATCTTCAGGACCGTGAGAAGATCACCTTCGGCTTCGACGCCGACTTCCAGGTGGAGAGCTATCTGCGCCATCAGGGGCTGAGCTTCGTCGACCGCTTCGACGCCAACTCCTATCTCTACATCACCCGGGCGATGGACTATTTCGATCTCGCGGCGGATCACGGGGGGGTGCTGGCGAATGCCTTCGCCGGCACCAAGACCCGCTTCTGCCTGGTTTCCTTCACCTCGGACTGGCTGTTCCCGACCGAGGAGAGCCGCGAGGTCGTGCATGCCTTGAACGCGGTTGCCGCCAATGTCAGCTTCGTTGAGCTGAAGACCGACAACGGGCACGACTCGTTCCTGCTGCATGAGCCGGAGCTGTTCGATACGATCCGCGGCTTTTTGGGTTCGGCGGCGCTGAAACGCGGCATTGCGGGATCGGAAGGATGGCTGCCATGAATTTGAATGTGCCGCCCCATTCCCTCCGCAACGGCGATATCAGCCGCGTCGACCTCTTGCTCATCTCCGAGATGGTGACGCCCGGCGCCCGTGTGCTCGACATCGGCTGCGGCGACGGCACGCTGTTGCGGCTGCTGGCGGAGAAGCGCGGCGTGGACGGGCGGGGCATCGAACTCAGCCAAGCCGGAGTGAATTCCTGCGTGGCGCGCGGCCTCTCGGTGATCCAGGGCGATGCCGATACCGATCTCGTCTACTATCCGGACCTCGCCTTCGATTTCGCCATCCTGTCGCAGACCATCCAGGCGACCTACTCGCCGCATCATGTGCTGGAGCAGCTTTTGCGCATCGGCAAGCGCGCCGTGGTGTCCTTCCCGAATTTCGGGCATTGGAGCGTGCGCGCGCAGCTGATGTTCGGCGGCAAGATGCCCAAGACCGACAATCTGCCCGACCGCTGGTACGACACGCCGAACATCCATCTCTGCACCATCAAGGACTTCCTTGGTCTGTGCAAAGACATCGGCGCCAAGGTCGAGCGCGCGGTGGCGCTCAACGCCTATGGTCGCAAGCTCGGTGTCTCCATGCCGCTCTTCGCGCAGAATCTGTTCGGCGAGCAGGCCGTGTTCCTACTGTCGCGGTAGGTTTGGCCGCTTGACTTACCTGGGCCGCTTGGAGGGCTCTTGACGAGCTATCGCCCGTTCCAGAACCGCGCGAATGAAGCGCTGGTAGGGTATCTGTTGCCTTGCGGCTTGCGCCTTCACGGCGTCGAGCAACGACTTCGGCAACCGCATATTGATGCGCTCAGTCTTCGGGCTGAACTCGAAACGAAGTTCGCGCATCCGAGAAAGGTCGAACTCCGTAAGATCGGCCTGGTCGACGAAGGCTTCAGCCTCCGCGTCGCTTTTCAGTTTGGGAAGCTTCTTTTTCATAATGTTCGACTTCTTTCTTGTGCATGTAGCGGGCGCTGATCGGGCGGATCAGGACAAGGTTGCTTCACCTTCTCAACGTGAAGACGACAAGAACACTGCGGTCCTTGTCGGTTTTGCCGATGCCGATGAACCGCTCCTCATCGATCGAATGCTCGGGGTCCGGAAAAACTGCCAACGGCCCTTGGAAGAGACTTTCGATACCGTGAACGGAAAGGCCGTGCTTCTGGCACTTGTCGCGGTTGCCGTCGTCCCAATCGAACTCAAGCGCGCCGACTTCCATTGAGACTTAACCTTTGTACATACGATTGTCAATACTAACTAACCGGCTAAGACAATAGATTCTTGCGCGGGGCAACGCCGGCGGGAACCGGGACGATGCGCCGGCGTACCCGGCTCGTCTCGCGCGCCGGCACCGCGGCATAAACCTGCTTGGTGGCCTCGACCATGATCACGCCGGAGAAAGTCGGCCACAGCACGAGCCCGAGACGCTCCCAGAACAGCGGCCATTTCAAGAGAATGCGCCAGTCGAAGGGCGGCATATAGAGTGCGTATTCCCATTCTTCGGGCGAGAACATCGCTTCCTTGAGCAGCTTGGTGAGCTGGCTCCGGCTGAACGGGCTGCCATAGCCGAACGGCGTGGTGTCGACTCGCGCCCACAAGCCGCGGCGATTGGGCACGACAATCAGCAGACGCCCGTTCGGCGCCAGCACGCGCCAGAGCTCGCTCAACAATTCGCGCGGGTTCTCCGACCATTCGAGCATATGCACCAGCAAGATGCGGTCGGCGCCTTCGTCGATCAGCGGTAGGTCGGTCTCCTCGACCAGCACGCTCGAGGACTGGCCCCGGGCCGGCCAGGGCACGGCGCCGAGCCGCGCCGGCATCAGCGCGCCCAATGGTTCGGCCTCGCCCCGGAAGGTGCCGAGATAGGGGCTCGCATAGCCGAGCCCGAAAGTGCGGCAGGATTTAAGGTCGCCCCATCTTTGCCTGAGCCGGGCGCCAAGCAGCTTGCGCACCACAAGCCCGAGCGGGCAGGCGTAGAAATCCTTGAGATCGACGACGTCGAGATGCATGGCCGATTGTCACGCTGCCGCGTTTAGACTTCGTTCTCATGTTTCTTCGGGGCGGTTTCAATCCCCTTTTGTGAGATGCTACGGTCCCGGCGTCCTTGGCGAAACAGTGCGGAAGCAAGGCGATGGCGAAACTTGAAATCCACCAATATCCGACGCGAAGCGACAATTACGGCGTCTTGATCCACGATCCGGCCACCGAAGCGACGGCGGCGATCGATGCGCCGGACGCCGAGGAGCTGCTGGCGGCGCTGCACGAGAAAGGCTGGGTGCTGACGCATATTCTCACCACGCATCACCACCACGACCACACCGCCGGCAATGCCATCGTCAAGCGGATGACCGGCTGCACCATCGTCGGACCGGCAAAGGAGGCTGGCTCGATCCCCGGCATCGATATCGAGGTGCAGGAGGGCGATACGGTCGAGATCGGCGGCGCCAAGGCGCGGGTAATCGAGACGCCGGGCCACACCAAAGGACATGTCAGTTATCATTTCCCCGACGAGAAGCTCGTCTTCGTCGGCGACACGCTGTTCTCGGTCGGCTGCGGCAAGCTGCTCGAAGGCGATGCCAAGATGATGTGGAGCTCGCTCAAGAAGCTGATGGCTCTGCCGCCCGAGACCACGCTTTATTGCGGCCACGAATATACCAACAACAATTGCCGCTTCGCGCTGACGGTCGAGCCGGAGAACGAGGCGCTGCGGGCGCGTGCCGCCGAGGTCGCGGCGCTCGCCGAAAAAGGCGCGCCCGCGCTGCCGACCACCATTGCTCAGGAGCTTGCCACCAATCCCTTCCTGCGGCCGACGAGCCCGGCGATCCAGCAGCGACTCGGCATGGAGGGCAAGGAACTCCATGAGATTTTCGGCGAAGTGCGCCGCCGCAAGGACCGGTTCTAGCGGTGTCCGAGGCACTCACGGCGGACGAGGTGATCGCGCAACTCGGGTTGAAGCCGCATCCGGAGGGCGGCTGGTTTCGCGAGACCTTCCGCGACGAGATCGGTCCGCATGGCCGCGCACACTCGACCGCCATTCTGTTTTTGCTGAAGGCGGGCGAGGTCTCCCGCTGGCACAAGGTCGATGCCGCCGAGCTGTGGCATTGGCACGGCGGCGCGCCGCTGCTGCTTGAGATCAAGCACGGCGAGACGCGGCACGAATATCGCTTGGGGCCGGCTTGGCATAAAGGCGATCACCCGCATGCGGCGGTGCCGGCGCATGCTTGGCAAAGTGCGCGCAGCCTCGGCGCTTGGACGCTCGTCGGCTGCACCGTGGCGCCCGGTTTCGAGTTTTCAGGCTTTGAACTCGCGCCCGATGGCTTCGAGTCCTAATCCATGAACTGGCCGCCGTTGATGGTCAGCGTCGAGCCGGTGATCCAGGCCGACTCGTCGGCGGCGAGGAACACGACGCAGCGCGCCACTTCGTCGGCCTCACCGAGCCGGCCGACCGGGATTTGACCCACGATCGCCTTCATCACCTCGTCGGAGACGCCGGCGAGCAGGTCGGTCTTCACATAGCCCGGCGCGATCGCGTTCACGGTGATGCCCTTGCGCGCACTTTCCAGCGCCAGCGCCCGGGTGAAGCCGATCACGCCCGATTTGGCGGCGCAGTAATTGGTCAGCCCGAGCTGCCCCTTCTGCCCGTTGATCGAGGAGATGTTGACGATCCGGCCGAAGCCTCGCTCGCGCATATTGTTGATGATCGGCCGCGTCATGTTGAACAGCGAGTCGAGATTGGTGCGGATCACCTGGCTCCATTGCTCATGCGTCATCTTTTGCAGCATGGCGTCGCGCGAGATGCCAGCATTGTTAACCAACACCTCGATAGGCCCGACCTGGTTCTCGACGTCGATGATGCCCTGCTCGCAGGCGACATAGTCGCCCACGTCCCATTTGAACACCGGGATCTTGGTCTCCTTGGAGAAGGCCTTGGCCGCGTCGTCGTTGCCGCCGTAATTGGCGGCGACATTGTAGCCGGCCTTTTTCAGCGCGTTCGAGACTGCGGCGCCAATACCGCGCGTTCCGCCTGTGACCAAAGCCACCCTTCTCATGCCTTCCTCCCTTACGGCGCTCTTGAAACGCGCCTTGGTTCAATGTTGAACGCTGAATAACCCCGCGAGGGCCCGCGGGGGGCAAATCGGAGACCCCAATCGAGCGAGAGAACTACTCCCGCTCGACGCACATGGCGATGCCCATGCCGCCGCCGATGCAGAGCGTGGCAAGACCCTTCTTGGCGTCGCGCTTCTGCATCTCGTGCAGCAAGGTGGTGAGGATGCGCGCGCCGGAGGCGCCGATCGGGTGGCCGATGGCGATCGAGCCGCCATTGACGTTGACCTTGTCCACATCCAGGCCGAGTTCCTTGTTCACGGCGAGCGCCTGGGCGGCGAAGGCCTCGTTGGCCTCGATCAGATCAAGATCGCCAATCTTCCAGCCGGCCTTTTCCAACGCCTTGCGCGAGGCGGGAATCGGCCCCGAGCCCATCACCTTGGGATCGACGCCAACCGTCGCCCAGGAGGCGATACGGGCGAGCGGTTTCAGACCACGCTTCTTGGCTTCCTTGGCGCTCATCAGCACCACGGCGGCGGCACCGTCATTGATGCCGGAGGCATTGCCCGCGGTCACCGAGCCCTCCTTGTCGAAGGCCGGCTTCAGCTTTGCAACATCGGGAAGGTTGGCGCCCTCGCGGATATATTCGTCGTCGGCGACCACGGTCTCGCCCTTGCGGGTCTTCACCGTGACCGGCGCGATCTCGTCCTTGAATTTGCCGGACTTCCTGGCGGCTTCCGCCTTGTTCTGCGAGGCGACGGCGAATTTGTCCTGTTCCTCGCGGGTGATCTGCCATTGACGGGCGACGTTCTCGGCGGTGTTGCCCATGTGATAGCCGTTGAAGGCCTCCCACAACCCGTCCTTGATCATCGAGTCGATGAATTCGAGCGCTCCCATCTTCTGGCCGTTGCGGAGATGGGCGACATGCGGCGCGAGGCTCATGCTTTCCTGGCCGCCGGCGACCACGATCTCGGCATCACCGAGCGCGATCTGCTGGGCGCCGAGCGCGATGGCCCTGAGGCCGGAGCCGCACACTTGATTCACGCCCCAGGCCGTGGCCTCTTTCGGAACGCCGGCCATCATCGCGGCTTGCCGCGCCGGGTTTTGGCCCTGACCGGCAGTCAGCACTTGGCCCATGATGACCTCGTCGACATCGGCCGGATCGACCTTGGCCCGCTCCAGCGCCGCCTTGATGGCGACCTCGCCGAGCGCATGCGCTGGCAGGCTCGCAAGCGCACCGTTAAACGAGCCGACCGGCGTCCGCGCCGCGCCGACAATGACAATCTCTTCGTCTTTCATACTGCGCTCCAATTCCCCTGGGGACCAAGGTCATAACGTAGTGATTCCGCCAAGGGAAGCCTAGGCTTGGGGCCCTGTTAAGGCTCCCTGCAAAGGCTCTGGTGCTGCGCACAAATATCGTGCTACTGATTTCGCAAGTGCGGCATAAAGCAACCTTGGTGCCAAGCCCAAGGCGCAGGAGCGACAGACACGTGGCAAGGGACGCGGAGCAAGAGAGCCGGCCGGTTATCATCAAGAAATACGCGAACCGCAGGCTCTATAATACCGACACGAGCACCTATGTGACGCTTGAAGACTTGGCCGAAATGGTCAGGGGCGAGCGCGACTTCGTGGTCTATGACGCCAAGTCCGGCGAAGATCTGACCCATTCGGTGCTAACCCAAATCATTGTCGAGCAGGAGAGCAGGGGAACGAACCTGCTTCCGATCGGCTTCCTCCGCCAGCTGATCCGCTTCTACGGCGACAGCATGCAGAAGCTGGTGCCGAGCTATCTCGAATTCAGCCTCGACTCTCTCACCCGCCAGCAGGAGCAATATCGCCGCAGATTCGCGCATGTCTTCGGCACGGCGGCATTCGACGCGATGCAGGAGCAGGTGCGCAAGAACTTCGCCACCTTCGAGAAGGCGCTCAACATGTTCAGCCCGTTCGCCGCGACCGACGGCGGGGACGCTGGAAAGGCTCAGCCCGAAGCCGAAAAAGGTGAGAGCAAGGCGCCGAACGCCAAACCGAGCGAGGACGAGATCGCCACCTTGAAGGAAGAGCTCACCGCCATGCAGCAGCGGCTCGACCAGCTCTCCCGCCGTTAGCAGAGGTCTTCGAACCAGGCTCGGCGGGCACGCCTTCCCTGAAAATCAGCGGCGTTACGGGCTGTCGGCCTTGACGAGATCGTCGCGCGCCTTTTCCAGATGCTCGGTGATCACCGCGTAGGCGCCCTGGGCGTCGCGCTCGTTCAGTGCGTTGAAGATCGCACGGTGCTGCCGGTTATAGGCGGCGACCACGTCGGGGGTCAGGATCTTCTCCTTCATCGCGTCCCACTGGGCGTGCAGCCGCACATGATTGATTTGCCGGTAGACATTGATGAGCAGCGGGTTGCCCGAGGCGTGCGCGATCAGCAGATGGAACTCGCCGTCCCACTTGGAGAAGGCGTCCTTGTCGTTGATCGCCTCCTCGGCATGCGCCAGCACCACTTCCATGTCGTCGAGATTGCGTCGGGTGGCGTGCAGCACGGCAAGCCGCGTGGTGAAGGGCTCGACCGCAAGCCGCGCCTCGATGAGTTGCAGCGGGCTCACCTGATCGGCGAAATCGACATGGCGGCGGCTTGCCGCCGCCGACGCGCCGACGAAGGTGCCGCTGCCGAGCCGTCGCGAGACGAGCCCGGCCTTTTCGAGCTGGTCGAGCGCGCGGCGCACGGTGCTGCGCGCCGCCTGGAACGTCGCTGCCAATTGGCGCTCGGGCGGCAGCCGGTCGCCTTCGCTGTAAGCGCCGGTCTCGATGGCGCGCTGGAGATAGGCGGAGATGGCTCGCGGTCCGCGATTCGATTTCACAAGGCCGGCCAACACGGGTTCGACATCCCTGATGCGCTGCTCAGTCAACGGTCATCCCTCCTGTCGGCTTAGGACCACTTTGGACCCACATCAGAAATTGGTTTACAATCGGTCCGCGATTGGTGCAATGTAAAAATGCGGGATGTCGGCAATCGAGAACAACAAATTCCGCCTGGGCGTCGCAGCTGGGGATTCACTCTTAGCGCAAAGTCGAAGGACCGGTTCTAGGTGACGATCCCCCAATCCACGAAATTCGCAGTTATCGGCGCCGGAATTCACGGGCTCAGCACCGCTTTTCATCTCGCGCAAATGCTGAAGGCGACCGGCAGGGGCTCCGGCGCCGACATTCTCGTTGTGGATAAGTCCGGCGTGGCGGCCGGCGCCTCCGGCATCGCCTGCGGGGTGGTGCGCAACAATTATTTTCAGCCGGCGATGCGCGAGCTGATGGCCCACTCCGTCGATGTGTGGGAGAGCGACCCCAAGACTTACGCCTATCATCCGGTGGGCTATATGCAGATCAGCCCCGAATGCATGCGCGAGGACGTCGCCTCGATCTACGAGCAGCAGCAGGCCATCGGTTATGAGTCGGTGTTCGTCGACGGCGCCGAGGCATCAGCTAGATATATGAAGGGTCTGTTCGACGACTGGCAGGCGCAAGGCATCACCTCGGTGCTGCACGAGAAACGCGGCGGCTACGCCAACAACGTCGCCAGCATGCGCGGCCTCGCCGCCAAGGCCGATGCCGAGGGCGTGCGCATCTTGCCCGGCGTCGAAGTGAACAGCTTCGAGTTCGGCTCGAATTCCGGCGCGGTGACCGCGCTCAACACCAACCAGGGCAGGATCACCTGCGAGACCGTGGTGGTCGGCGTCGGCCCCTGGGTCAACAAGATCTGGAACCTGCTGGAGTTGCCGAAGCAGATCACCGTGAAGGCCAACGGCACGGTCCGGGACGACGTGCCGATGTGGAAGTTCTGGTGTCTGGAAGAGGGCACGCTCGGCGTCGATCCCGAGATGCACAAGACCAATGACGGGCGCTTTCCACCGGTGCTGCATGTCGATACCGACGTGCCGCTCTATTCGGACCGCGACGGCAAGCTGATCACCGACAAGATCTGGGGCATCTACTACAAGCCCGACTTCAGTTTCGGCGGGGTTCAGGGCGGCGCCTCTCCCTACAAGGTCGACCAGGATCCCGACCGGGTGGCGGTCGACCCTTACGGCCCTGAATCCCCCGAATTCGTCGTCGGCGACGACTTCATCGAAATGTGGTGCTCGGCGCTGGCGCATTGCCAGAAGCGCTTCGAGGGCAAGTCGCCGCTCTATAAGCGCGAAGAGAATTCAGGCGGGCTCGGCTGCTTCACGCCGGACAATTTCCCGGTCTTCGACCTGTTCCGCGAGAACGTCTATGTCATTGCCGACTCGAACCACGGCTATAAAATGCTCGGCGTGGGCAAGCTCGTGGCGCAGGAATTGATGGGCGAGAAGAGCGCGTTGCTCGAGCCGTTCCGCTTCGCGCGCTTCGCCAAAGGTGAGCTGCATCCGACTTCGCACAGCCCATTTCCTTGGAGCTGAGGCGGTCGTCTTACGAATTCGGCGTCAAGTGGTAAGCGGGAGAGTGCCATGAATGAGCGCGTTGAGGTCGAGACGAAGCAAAAGGCCAAGCACTCGGAACCCATGGATATTGAGCGTTTCGTGGATGCGCCGAGCCGCAAGGAGCTGGTCAAGCAGGTCCGCGAAAAGATCGATGCGCTCGGCATCGAATATCTCTATCTGCAATTCATCTCGGTAACGGGACGCATCTGCGGCAAGGGCATTCCGGCAGACCATTGGGAATCGGTGGCGGAAAAGGGCTTCCAGCTCGTCTACGGCGCCACCATGAACCTGTTCCTCAACCGGCGCGGCGACTATCTCGGCTACGGCCCGGAAGCGGCGGAACTGGTCGGCATTCCCGAGCCCGAGACCTTCATGCAGCTTCCCTGGGACAAGCGGGTGGCGCGGCTCTGGTGCACCTTGTTCCGCAACCGCGAGGAGCGCGTCGATCCCGGCGCCTATCTCACGGCCGATTCGCGCGGCAATCTGCGCCGGCTACATGAGCAGTTTCAGAAAGAGCACGGGCTCCAGCTGCGCCACGGCACCGAGCCGGAAATGATGTGGCTGAAGAAGGGCGCTGACGGCCAACCTGACGGCGGCTATTCCAACCCCTATTGCTACCACATCGACCAATTCGAGAGCTTGCGGCCGGTCTATATGCGGGTGATCGAATATTGCCGCAAGATGGGCCTCGACATGATCCAGGGCGACCACGAAGACTCGCCCGGCCAGCTCGAGCTGAACTTCAGTTTCGACGATGCAATGCGGACGGCGGACCGTCTGGCCACCTATCGCCAGATCTGCGCGCAAGTGGCGCGCGAGTTCAACATCATCGCCTGCTTCATGTGCAAGCCCTTCATGGGCGTTTCCGCCAATGGCTGCCACCACAACATCTCGCTGTGGCGCGGCGGCAAGGACAAGCTCAAGCCGCTCGGCAATGACGAGAAGAACCTGCCCGGCATGGAGCAGAACTACCTGTACTCAAAAGGCGGCGACAACACCTTCATGCCGGATACCGACGACGTCCAACTGCCCGGCAAGATCGGGCTGATGGCGATCGGCGGTATCGTCAAGCATCTCGGCGCGCTGACCGCGATCGGCTGCTCGACCGTCAATTCCTATCGCCGGCTGTGGGATACCGGCTTCTGGGCGCCGGTGTTCTCGGATTGGGGTTTCCAGAACCGCACCACGGGCCTGCGCGTCTCGGCGCCGGGCCGGTTCGAGTATCGCGCGGTCGACGCCATGGTGAACCCGCATCTGATGGCGGCGGCGCTGCTCATGGCCATGGACGACGGCATCAAGAACAAGCTCGATCCGGGACCGTCCGAAGAGCGCAACATTTATCAGGCGATGGAGGCCGGCAAACAGGTGAAGAGGCTGCCGATGACGCTCGGCGACGCGCTGGCGGCGCTGGAGAAGGACGCAGTGATCCGCTCTGCCATGCCAGGCGAGATGTATCGGCTCTACGATGAGTACAAGCGTGACGAATGGGAGCGCTTCCTCCACACCGTGACGGAGTGGGACCTGAGGACCTATCTCGATTGCCTGCCGTAGGCCGGGCATCGCAGCAGGGAGGACAACGAAGAATGTGCGGAATTGCCGGAGTCATTCACCGCGACGGCGCAACCGGCGTCGGTAGGGAGATGACCGCCATGCTGCAGAGCCTGAAGCATCGCGGGCCCGATTCGACCGGGTTTGCGGTCTATGGCGTCTCGGCCCCGGACTATTATGTGATGCGGCTGAAGCTGGCCGAACAGGAAGACCTCGGCAAGGACTACCACATCCTCGACAAGATCAAGCAGCGCAAGCAGGAGGTCGACACCAAGCTCGGCGAGCTTGGTGCGGTGACGGTCAAGGCGACCGAAGTCACGCCATACGCCTTCCGCTACCAACTCCGCTATGCCGGCGATACGCGCAAACTCGCCGCCGAGATCGAGCAGATCGAGGGCGCCGAGGTGCTGTCCTTCGGCAGTGCGCTCGAGCTGATCAAAGATCTCGGCGACGCGGCCCGGGTATCAGATCAATACGGTCTTGCCGCCTTCAAGGGGACGCACGGCATCGGCCACACCCGCATGGCCACGGAGTCGGACGTCGATATCCGCTCGGCGCATCCTTATTGGGCCTATCCCTATAACGATATCGCCGTGGTGCATAACGGCCAGATCACCAATTACTGGATCATGCGGCGCGAGATGGAGCGACTCGGTCATCGCTTCATGTCGAATTGCGACTCCGAGCTGCTCGCGGTCTACACCGCCAACAATCTTGAGCAGGGCGCGACGCTCGAAGATTCGCTGAAGGCCTCGATCAAGGAGATCGACGGCGTGTTCACTTATGTGGTGGCAACGGAGAACGAGCTCGGCATGGCCAAGGACACCATGGCCGCCAAGCCGATGGTTCTGTTCGAGAGCGACAAGCTGGTGGCGCTCGCCTCCGAAGAGGTGGCGATCAGGGCGATCATGCCGCGCGAGATCGACACCTATGATCCTTACGACGAAGAGGTCCGCGTATGGCAGAGATAGCGCGCGGCGAGATCAGCGAGCAGGAGCGCCTGTCCCACGAGATGGGCATGCATACCGAGCGGCTCAAGGACCGCTCACATCAGATCTTCTTCGACTTCGACCTGAACGAGACGCCGCACGGCTTCGCGCTGCCCAATGCCTTCGACGTCGACTTCAACAAGCGGGCCGAAATGGACGCCTCCAACATGCCGTCCAAGGAGGTCAACTTGCGCATCCGCGAGTTGATGCAGGACGGCTACGGCACCATCGTCATCAGGAATCCGGGCGCCAAGCACTCCATCGCGGTCGGCATCTTGAACCGGCTCAATCTGATCATCGACGGCTCGCTCGGCTATTTCGGCTTGGGGGTGATCGACGGGCCGAATGTGCGCATCGCCGGCCGGGTTGGCTGGTCCTGCGCGGAAAACATGATGAGCGGCACGGTCCTGATCGAGAAGAATGCCGGCTCGCAGTTCGGCGCGGCGATCAGGGGCGGCGATCTCGTGTGCAAGGGCAATGTCGGCTCGCGTACCGGGATCGACATGAAGGGCGGCACCATCGTCGTCGGCGGCGACACCGGCGCGTTCTCGGGCTTCATGATGCAGCGCGGCCGCATGCTGATCTGCGGCAATGCCGGCAAGAATCTCGGCGACTCCATGTATGACGGCACGATCTATATCGGCGGCGAGGCGCAAAGCCTCGGGGTCGATGCGGTGTGGGGCGAGATGACCGATCTCGACCGGGCCTGGCTGGAGAAGAAGCTGCGCATGTACGACCTCCTGCCGAAAGAGGGGGTCGGCAAGTTCCGCAAGATCGTCGCCGGCAAACAATTGTGGAACTACGACAATCTCGAACCGACCGAGAAAAAACTGGTGCTCTAACGGGTGAGAGGCTGGGCAGCGCGATGACCGCAACAAGGAAAGGCAAGAACGGCAGGGGTAACGGCACCAAGCAGCCGGCCGAGGCGCAACGTTTCATCCTCGGCAAGAGCTCGATCTTCACGCCGGAAGTCATCAACGACATCCATGTGAAGTCCGAGCTCGGCCGCTACCGCATGCGCGGCTTCTCGCTGTTCAAGAAGATTCCGCATTGGGACGATCTGACCTTCCTGCCGGGCACGCTCACCCGCTTCGTGATCGAGGGCTATCGCGAGAAATGCGACACCAAGACGGTGATCGGGCCCAAGGCCAAGCGGCCGATGGTGCTCGACATCCCGGTCTATGTGACCGGCATGAGCTTCGGCGCGCTGTCCTACGAGGCTAAGATCGCGCTCGCCCGCGGCGCCACCATGGCCGGGTCCGCCACCTGCTCGGGCGAGGGTGGCATGATCCCCGACGAGCGGCGCTACTCGATCAAGTGGTTCTATCAATGCATCCAGTCGCGCTACGGCTTCAACCCGCATCATTTGCGCCTCGCCGATGCTTGCGAGTTCTTCATCGGCCAGGGCTGCAAGGTCGGCCTCGGCGGCCATCTGATGGGGCAGAAGGTCACCGACCAGGTGGCCGAGATGCGCTCGCTTCCGGCCGGCATCGATCAGCGCTCGCCGGCGCGCCATCCGGACTGGCTCGGGCCCGACGATCTCGCCCTCAAGATCGAAGAGGTGCGCGAGGCCACCAATTGGGAAATCCCCATTCAGCTGAAGCTGGGCGCCGCGCGCGTCTATGACGATGTGCGCATGGCGGTGAAATGCGGGCCCGACTCCATCTATATCGACTCGATGGAGGGCGGCACCGGCGCCGGTCCGCATATCGCCACGGAGGATACGGGTGTGCCGGGCATCGCCGCGATCCGTCAGGCGCGCCGCGCCATCGACGAGCTCGGCAAGCGCGGCGAGATCAGCCTGGTCTATGCCGGCGGCATCCGCAATGGCGGCGACGTGGCCAAGGCGCTGGCGCTCGGCGCCGATGCGGTGGCGATCGGGCATTCAGTGCTGATGGCGCTCAACTGCAACAAGGAAATTCCGGAATCCGATTTCGAGAACGAAATCGGCGTGCCGGCCGGCTATTGCTATCACTGCCATACCGGCCGCTGCCCGGTCGGCGTCGCCACGCAGGACCCCGAGTTGCGCAAGCGACTCGATCCGGACGCGGCGGCCGAGCGAGTCTACAATTTTCTGCACACCTTGACCTTGGAAGCGCAGATGCTGGCGCGCGCCTGCGGCAAGACGTCGGTGCATAGTCTCGAGCCGGAAGATCTCGCGGCGCTGACGATGGAAGCCTCGGCCATGGCGCAGGTGCCGCTCGCCGGCACCGACTACACGGTCGGCGTCGAGAATTATCACAAGATCGGCTGAGCGGGAGGCGCAGGATGGGTAGACCAGGCAAGGTTGGCAAACCCGGACGAGCCGGAAGGAACGGCGAGGGGGTCAGGAAAGCCAAGCCGAGGAGCGACGTCGACAAATATCTGAAGGACGCCGCCGGCCTCGACACCGCCCGCGAAAAGCAGATCGGCCAGCACATCGGCTATCGCTACGACGTCAATCTGCTTCCCGATTACAGCCGTCTCACGCCCTATCTCAGGGACTATATGGAATT
>DATICH010000166.1:0-19412 GCA_035456885.1 Methyloceanibacter sp. | reverse complement strand
CGCCAACCACGCGCTCTTGCATCTCGACGAGGCGATCTTCTGCCTGAAGCGCCTGCTCGCACATGGCCGCTCCGTTGCGGGCGCCGCGCGTCCCCGCTCGGCCTAGGCTTCGGTCAGCCAGAACGCAGGCTCGGTCTGCGATAGCCTGCCGCCCAATCTGAGCGGCGCGATGGCGCGCGCGAGCCCCGTCGCGTCATCCAAGTCGAGCGCAACGCCGCAGAGCGTGGCCTCGCCCAGCGAAGGTTGAAACCGCGCGCTCGGAATCTTAGTAAGGAAGCGCTGTATCGGCTCCCCCTTGTCCATGCCGAGCACCGAATCAAAATCGCCGCACATGCCCGCGTCACTGACATAGGCGGTGCCTTTGGGCAGAACCTGCTCGTCGGCGGTCGGCACATGGGTGTGCGTGCCGATCAAAGCGCTGGCTCGGCCATCGACGAAATAGCCCATCGCCTGCTTCTCCGAGGTCGCCTCGGCGTGGAAATCAATCAGGATGGCATCGGCACCCGACTTCAGCTTGCAGGCGTCCAGCTCACGGTCGATGGCGCGGAACGGGTCGTCGAGATCAGCCATGAACACGCGTCCCTGCGCATTGATCACCAGCACATCGGCGCCGTTCTTCGTTTTGAATAGGCCCGCGCCGCGGCCCGGCGTGCCAGGCGGGAAATTGAGCGGGCGCAGCAGGCGGTCGTGGCGCTCGATGAACACCAGCGCCTCGCGCTGATCGAAGATGTGGTTGCCGCCGGTCACCACGTCGGCGCCGGCGTCGAGCAGCTCGGTCAGGATCGGCTCGGTAATGCCGAAGCCGCCGGCGGCGTTCTCCGCGTTCACCACCACGAAGTCGAGCGCATAGCGCTCGCGCAAGGCGGACAGCTTCTCGATGACGGCAATGCGGCCGGACCGCCCGACCACGTCCCCCAGAAACAAGATACGCATAGAGACCGCCGATCCGACTGCCGACCAAAAGCGCCAAGGGCGTCAATACAGGCTCCGGACGCAGGTCGCCAGCGCCGTAGTGCTGATGGAAAAAGGGGTTGGCAGGGAGGGCAAGGCCGCGATGGCCGTCGGAGCTAAGATCCCGGGTGTCCCTACATAAGTAGGTGGGCGCCAAATGGCGGAGACCACGGTCCCCGTCAGGGTCGGCTCCCATAGGATCTTATAGGGCCCTGGGAATTGTGCTCCTTACGCACCCCGCAGCCTGCCGTCCGGGAATATAGCGAGAGAATTGGGTTAATGCGATTGGGTACGTACGCTAGGACCGTTTGTTGCGCGCCTGCTCCTCGACTTCGCTGCCGAAGCGCTGGTTCAGCCGCTCCAGCCGGTCGGCCACCGAGCCGACTTTTTGCGCCAAATCGGTCTGCGCCGACTTGGCCGATTCGTCGGAGATCGAGCGGTCGCGGCGGGCTTCCGCCAGCGCGGCCTTCAATTCCTGCATTTGCCGCCTGAGTTCCCACAACTCGTCGGTGACCAACAGCGAGGCCATCAAGATCAAGCGATCGTCGCCAACCTGGCCGAATTTTCGTTTCATGGTATCGACATGCGAACTGAGATACTCAGCCAGCGCGACGAGGTGGGTCTCCTCGCCCTCCCCGCATTCCAGCCGGTAGGTGCGGCCGTTCAAGGTGACGCTGACCTGACCCATGATAAACCCCGCTTGGCAGATCGACCCGGTTCGCGGTCGGCATGATCTACCCAGGCACGGCTGGCATCAAGTCCTTGAGTGTCACCATCACGGCCTCGAGCCGGCCGGAGACTTCCTCGTTGGCGGCTTTGAGCCGCCGGGAGCGGCTTCGTTCGGCGTCGAGATCAGAAAGCAGCCGGTCGCGCTCCTCGGTTAGGAAGCGGAGCTGTTCCTTGAGCGCGGCCACCGAGACCGCTTCGTCGCCCTCCGTGAAGACCTGACGCAAGAAGCTTTCAAGCTGATCAACGGCTGCATCCAGCCGATCAGTCGCCTGTTGCAGAGCGTCAGCTTGGCTCATTGCGCTCCACCTCCCAGCTCAGGCGCCGCCTTTTTTTGCCAGCCGCCAATCAGGCTGCTGGACGCGCGAATCAATGTCAATGTGGTGACAACGGACGCGATGTTCAACAACCACGAACCTCCCCGATTGGTTCCGGCCATAGCAATTGACAGTGCCGCGAGCCGTGTGATTTGAGACAGGCGCTGTTAACGTCTGGTCAACGCGCGCGACGCGGCGGAGAGCCCGTGAACATGGCCGAAGTCAAGCATCCTTGCCGGCTCTATTTCGAGTTTCCCGCACAGCCTTCGGCAAAGCTCGAAGCGCAACTGGCGCGCGCGCTCGACAGCACCGACGCGGCCAGCGTTTTGCTTTGCGTTGACGGTGCCGTCGCAGACGAAAATCGTGTCGGCCACCTGGTCGATCTGGTGCAGTCGCGCGGCCGCGCCTGCCTCGTGCGCGACGACATCGGCCTTGCCGAGCGCCTCGGCGCCGACGGAATCCATATCCCGCCCGACCCTGCGCTCTATGCCGAATCGCGCAAACGCCTCGGCGAGAGCGCCAGCATCGGTGTCGGCTGCGGCTTGAGCCGCCACGACGCCATGCTGCTCGCCGAACTCGGCGCCGACTACGTCGCCTTCGGCCCGGCCGCTTCAAGCGATATTGACGGCATCGATCAGTGTGCTGAGCTTATCGCCTGGTGGTCGGAAATTTTCGTCGTGCCCTGCATCGCCTGGCACGTGGCCAGTGCCGAGGAGGCCCGGCGGCTCGCCGCGCTCGGCGCGGATTTTGTCGCCCTCCCCGCAGCGATCTGGCGCGACGACGATGCGGAAGCGCGCATCGCCGAAATCGATCGCGCCATCCGCCAGGCGAGGAGGGCCGCGTGAGGCGTGCCGTGTTGCGCAATACCGCTTTCGCGGCTTTGACGTGTCTCGGCGCGCTGATCGCAGCGCAAGCGAATGCGGCGGAAAGCCCGTCCTATACCGCCTTCTCCCAAGGCCGCTACCTGACGGCCCTCAAGCTCGCCCAGGAAGAGGCTGAGCAAGGCTCCAAGGAGGCCTACACCCTGATGGGCGAGATCTTTGCCGAAGGACTGGGCGTGGCTCAGGATTTCGGCAAGGCGGCTGATGCCTATGCCAGGGCGGCCGATCTCGGCGACGCCAATGCCCAGCTCTCGCTCGGACTGATGGTCTCCGAGGGAGTCGGCGTGAAGAAGGATCTCCGTATCGCCGCCGATTTGTTCGAGCGATCGGCGGAGAGCGGCAACCCGGCGGCGCAGTACAATCTCGCGCTCATTTACCTGCAGGGTAAAGGACGGCCGATCGACGAAGCCAAGGCCGCCAAATGGATGCAGAAGGCGGCCGAGGCCGGCAACCCGAATGCCCAATACGATCTCGGCGCCCTCTATCAGTTCGGTCGCGGCGTGCCGATCGACAAGACCAAGGCGGCGGAGTGGACCGGACACGCCGCCGATGGGGGTTTGCCGCAAGCGCAGGTGGAATACGGCGTGATGCTGTTCAAGGGTCAGGGCGTTGCCGTCGACGAGGCGCGCGCCGCCAAACTGTTCCGGCTTGCCGCCGAGCAAGGCAACGCCGTGGCGCAAAATCGGCTGGCGCGACTCTATGCCAATGGCGTGGTGGTGAAGGCCGATCCCGTGGAGGCCGCGAAATGGCATCTGCTGGCCCGATCGGAGGGCGTGAGCGACTTCGCCCTCGACATCGTGCTGTCGAAGTTGAGCGCCGAGGAACGGACCCAAGCCGAGAAGGAAGCCGAGGAGTGGCGCAACGGCAAACTGTGACCTCCACTTGACAGCACCGAGGCCGCGCGTCTTAAAGGCCCATCCCATCCAGTTCCAAGGCATTCCATGAAGATCAACGGCAACGAGATCAGGCCCGGCAACGTCATCCAGCACAAGGGCGGACTTTGGGTTGCGGTGAAGACGCAGCATGTGAAGCCCGGCAAAGGTCCGGCTTACGCTCAGGTTGAGTTGAAGAACGCCATCGACGGCACCAAGCTCAACGAGCGCTTCCGCTCCTCCGAGACCGTCGAGCGCGTACGCCTGGAACAGAGGGACTATCAATTCCTCTATGCCGAAGGCGACATGCTGACCTTCATGGACCTCGACACCTATGACCAGATTTCGATCCCCAAGGACTTCCTCGAGGAGCGCTCGGCTTTTCTCCAGGACGGCATGAAAGTGACGGTCGAAAGCCATGAGGGGCGCCCAATCGGCATCGCCCTCCCAGATCAAGTCACGCTCCAAGTGGTGGAGGCGGAGCCCGTTATGAAGGGCCAGACCGCTGCGTCCTCTTACAAGCCGGCGCTGCTTGAGAACGGCGTGCGTGTCATGGTGCCGCCCTTTGTCGCCGTCGGCGAGCGGGTGGTGGTCGACACCAACGAGCTGACTTATGTCCGCCGCGCCGAATAATCGCGTAGCCGCAGGTCTCTAAGTTACGTATAGCATTCATCCGTCATGGCCGGGCTTGTCCCGGCCATCCACGTCTTTGCACCTTGACCGGCGCCATGCCCGCTTCGGCCTTGATGAATGTGATGCTCGCCGCCGCGCGCAAGGCGGGGCGCAGTCTCGCGCGCGACTTCGGCGAGGTGGAGCAACTCCAGGTCTCACTGAAAGGACCGGCGAATTTCGTCAGCGCTGCGGACCATCGCGCCGAGGAGATTCTCCACGCCGAACTCGCCCGGGCACGCCCCGGCTATAGCCTCCTCATGGAAGAGCGCGGCGACATCGTCGGCGCCGACAGCACCCATCGCTTCATTGTCGATCCGCTCGACGGCACCACCAATTTCCTGCACGCCATTCCCCATTTCGCCGTTTCCATCGCGCTCGAGCGCGACGGCGATCTGGTCGCCGGATTGATCTACAATCCCGTAAGCCACGAGACTTTCACCGCCGAGAGAGGCAAAGGCGCCTTCCTCAACGACCGCCGCATTCGGGTGGCGGCGCGCACGGATCTCGCCACCGCGGTCGTCGCCACCGGCATTCCGCATAGCGGCCGGCCGTCGCATGATCTGTTTCTCGCCGAGCTTGGCGCGGTGATGGCTGCGTCGGCCGGGGTGCGCCGCATGGGCGCCGCCTCGCTCGACTTGGCCTGGACGGCGGCGGGTCGGTTCGACGGCTTCTGGGAGCGCAATCTTAATCCTTGGGACCTCGCCGCCGGCATTGTCGTGCTGCGCGAGGCGGGGGGCTTCGTCAGCGACGCGGACGGCAAGGACCGCATGCTCGACACGGGCAGCGTGGTCGCCGGCAATGAAGCGGTCCAGTCTCGCCTGCTCAAGCTGATCAGAGGCGCCTCCGCCGGCTAGTCCGGTCCCGGACGGTCTGCCCCCGAGGGGCGGCCATGGAAATATCCGCCCCGAGGTTGCCGTTTTGCGCGTCATAGTATTCGGTTAAGCTGAACGCGCGACTCGCAAGCGAACGCAACTGATGGCACCTGTCACTTACAAGGTCAAACTCACGCGCCCGCAGATTTTTCTGTGGCGCATGAGCCTGTTCCTCATCCTCGCCGTCCTGCTCGCCATCATCCTCGACGGCCAGACCGGTCAGCTCAGGGCGAGCTTCATGGCCAATCCCGGTCTGAATGCGCTGATCATCGGCGTGCTTCTGGTCGGCATTGTTTATGCCTTCCGCCAAGTGCTCAGGCTCTATCCCGAGATCAACTGGGTGAACAATTTCCGCATCTCCGATCCCGGCATCACTGCGGACAAGACCACGCCCGTGCTGCTCGCGCCGATGGCCACCATGCTCAGGGATCGCACCGGCAATCTCGCGCTTGCCACCGGCGCGATGCGCTCGCTGCTCGATTCGGTCGCCTCGCGCCTCGAAGAGCAGCGCGAGACCACACGCTATCTGGTCGGGCTGCTCATTTTTCTCGGCCTGCTCGGCACCTTCTGGGGCTTGCTGCAAACGGTGTCGACCGTCGGCACCACGATCAGCGCGCTCGATACCGGCGCCGGCGATAACGTGTTGCTGTTCGACCAATTGAAGGAAGGACTGGCCGGACCGCTCAAGGGCATGGGCACCGCCTTCTCCGCCTCCATGTTCGGGCTCTCGGGCTCGCTGATCCTCGGCTTCCTCGATCTGCAAGCCGGCCACGCGCAGGGCCGCTTCTACAACGAGCTCGAAGACTGGCTTTCCGGCATTACCGAGCTGCAATTGGCCGAAGCCCCCGGCGCGGCGGGCGTCCAGCCGCAAATCCGCTTTGCCCTGCTCGATATGCAGCGATCGCTGTCCGACCTGCACGATAAGGTCGAGATGCGGCTGCTCAACGACAATACCGGCGATGCGGTGAAGGATCTTGCCGCGGGCGTCGACAAGCTCATCCGCCAGATGCGCGCCGAGCAGAAAGTGGTGCGCGAATGGGCCGACGAGCAGGCGCAGCAGCAGCATGAGCTGGCCGCGGTGCTCCGCCAGATCACCGACAAGGCGAAGATCCCAGTGCGGGAGGAGCGCAAGTAAATGTCGTTGGCCCGTGCCCGCCGCGGACGCTACCAGGCAAATTATTGGCCCGGCTTCGTCGACATGCTCTCCACTCTGCTTCTGGTGATGACGTTTCTGATGGCGCTGTTCATGCTCGCCAATTTCGTCGTTACGCAATTGTCAAGCGGCAAGGACACGATGCTGTCGCGGCTGAACCGCCAGCTCGCCGAGCTCACCGAGCTGCTCGCGCTTGAGCGCTCCAAGAAGGAGTCGGTCGAGGACACGCTCGCCGCGCTCCAGGCCACTCTGGGCGAGAAGGAAAAGGAGAACGAGCGCCTCACCGGTCTGCTCGGCACCGCCGGCGGCCAGACGCAAAGCGCCGAGGACCGCGCCCGCGCGCTTGGCACAGCGCTCGACGAGCAGAAGAAGATCACCAACGACGCGCTGGCCAAGGTCGAGTTGCTGAACCAGCAGCTCGCGGCGCTCAGGCTTCAGCTCAACTCGCTCCAGGAGGCGCTTGAAGCCTCCGAAGCCAAGGACAAGGAGAGTCAGGCCAAGATCGCCGATCTCGGTCAGCGGCTCAACGTGGCGCTGGCCAAGAAGGTGCAAGAGCTCAACCGCTATCGCTCGGATTTCTTTGGCAAGCTGAAGGAGGCGCTCGGTGACCGCCCGGACTTCCAGATCGTCGGCGACCGCTTCCTGTTCCCCTCCGACGTTCTGTTCGATTCAGGTTCGTCGGCGATCCGGTTCGAGGCCACGCCGCAGCTCGACAAGCTTGCCGCGGCGCTGACCGAGCTCGAAGGCAAGATCCCGCCCGACATCGCCTGGGTCTTGCGCGTCGACGGCCATACCGACATCAGGCCGATCGCCACGCCGGAATTCCCATCCAACTGGGAGCTGTCGAGCGCGCGGGCGATCTCGGTGGTGCGTTATCTCATGCTGCACGGCGTGCCCCCCAACCGGCTGGTCGCGGCGGGCTTCGGCGAGTTCCAGCCGATGAATGCAAGCGACAGCGACGAGGCCCTGCGCCAGAACCGCCGCATCGAGTTGAAACTGACGGAACGCTAGCGCTCACTCCGCGGCGTCGGGGGCGAATTGCAGATCGGCCAGCCGCTTATAGACCCCGGGCTTGGCGATCAGGCTCTGATGCGTGCCCTGTTCCACGAGGCGCCCCTGATCGAGCACCAGGATACGGTCGGCCCGGATCACCGTGGCGAGCCGATGCGCGATCACCAGCGTGGTGCGGCCCTCCATGATCTTGTCGAGCGCCTTTTGCACCAGGGTCTCGCTCTCCGCATCGAGCGCACTGGTCGCCTCGTCGAGCAGGAGGATCGGCGCGTTGCGCAACACCGCGCGGGCAATGGCGATTCTCTGCCGCTGCCCTGCCGATAACGTCACGCCCCCTTCCCCGAGCATGGTGTCGTAGCCTTGCGGCAGGGCGGCGATGAAGTCATGGGCGAAGGCTGCGCGGGCAGCGGCTTCGATATCGCTCATGCTCGCGTCGGTCTCGCCATAGGCGATGTTTGCGGCGACCGTGTCGGCGAACAGTGCCGTCTCCTGCGGCACGAGCGCGAAGCGGCTGCGCAGCTCGGCGAGCGCGGCTTCGTTGACCGCCACGCCATCGACTTCGACCTTCCCTCTGTCGGGATCGTAGAAGCGGAGCAGCAGCGCGAAGATCGTGGTCTTGCCCGCGCCTGACGGCCCGACGATCGCCACACGCTCTCCGGGCTTCACCTGGAAGCTCACGCGATCGAGCGCGCTCGTCTCGGGACGCAGCGGATAGGTGAAGGTGACGTCGCGGAAGGCGATCTCGGCGCGCGGCGGCGTTGGCAGCTTCTTCGGATGAGGCGGCGAGACGATCTTCGACTGCGCCTGGAGCAGCTCGCTCAGACGCTCGGCCGCGCCCATGCATTGGGCAAGCTCCCCCCACACCTCGCTCAACCCGCCCACCGCCATCGCCGCCAGCACCGCATAGAGCACGAATTGCGAGAGGCGGCCTCCGGTCATCGCCCCCGACAACACGTCTTGCGCGCCGTACCAAAGCACGCCGACCACGCTGGCAAAGACGAGGAAGATGGCGATCGCGGTCAGGCCCGCGCGCGCCTTGGCCCGCGCATTGGCCGCCTCGAAGGAGCGCTCGACCGCCTGACCGAAACGCGCCGATGCCGCCTCTTCATGCGTGAAGGCCTGCATGACCCGCACCTGCGAAAGACTCTCGCTGGCATAGGCCGACGCCTGCGCCAAGCTATCCTGCGCTTGGCGGGACAACGCGCGCACTGAGCGGCCGTACGCCACCAGCGGCAGCACGATCACGGGGATGGCGATCAACACCGCAAGCGACAACTTGAGGCTGGTCACCGCCATCATCACGCCGGCGCCGATCAGGAGCAGAATATTGCGCAAGGTCTGCGAGATCGCCGTGCTCGCCGCCGCCTTCACCTGCGTCGTGTCGGCGGTGAGCCGGGACATCACCTCGCCCGAATGCGATACCTCGTAGAAGGCGGGGCTGAGCCCAGTCAGATGCTTGAACACGTCGCGTCTTATGTCGGCAACCACCCGCTCGCCGAGCCAGTTCACCGCGTAAAAGCGCGCCGCGCTCGCCAGGGCCAGCACGATGCCAATGCCGACCAGAGTGAGGAAATATTTGTCGATGAGGTCCGGCTCGATGCCGGAGAAACCGAGATCGATCATGCGCCTGACGGCGAGCGGCACGGCAAGCGTAGCCGCCGCCGACACGAGCAGCGCGATCAGCGCCGCCGCCAGCATTCCCTTGTGGCGCAGCAGATAGCGCCTGAGCGACATCAGCGGCCGCAGCGAGACGCGCTTCGTCCCCTGGCCTTCACCATAGGGGGCGCGACCTTCGGGCTGTTGCGTTACAAGTTGCACAAGAAATACGCCCAGCTTCGGTTCGGAAGGCGTGACTTTAAGGGGGCTGGCCGCCGCAGCAAAGCCTCAGTTGCCTGCGCCCTTAGCGCGCAGTCTTGTAAGCCCGGGCAAGTTCCGCTATAGGCTGCGCCCAACGGAAACCGCCGATTTTGCCAAGCAGAGAGCCATGAAAAAGGATCTTCACCCGGACTACCACCGCATCAAGGTGATAATGACCGATGGGGCCGAATTCGTCACCTACTCGACCTACGGGGCCGAGGGCGACACGTTGAAGCTCGATATCGATCCCAAGACGCACCCGGCCTGGACCGGCGGCAGCCAGCATCTGATCGACCGCGGCGGCCGTCTCACCCGCTTCAAGCGGAAATACGAAGGCTTCCTCAAGGCGAAGTCTTAAGCCGCCCGCAAGTCTATTCAGCTTCCTTGCCGAAAGCGTCGCGCAAGCGCGAGAGCTGTACTTTGAGCGGATTGCCGGCTTCGGCCGGCGGCAACGTCTCATGCTGGCCGAGCATCTGGTCGAGCCGGATTACCCGCTCTTGCAGCTTGACGCTCTGCTCGACGAGCTCGCGCAGCCGTGCCGGCAAGTGGCTGAGTTCGCGGAAAGGCGCCTCGCCCCCCACCGTCGGCAGCTTGATCTTGCGCTGCTCCTCGACGGCCTGTTCCGGCGTCAGTTCCCCTTCGCTCACAGCGCGCCGGATCAGGAGCCAGGAGGCAAGCTGCATCAGCCGCGTGGTCAACCGCATGCTCTCGGTCGCGTAAGCGAGTGAATGCGGCGGCTTGAGCTTGCGCGCCTCTTTGCGGCCGTCGCCGTCGAGATAGGTCGCGGCCGCTTCGACCAGCGCCATGCCTTCGCGAAAAACTGTCTTGAATTGATCGGATCGGGCGAACTTCGCCCCGAACGAAACCGTTACGCCATCGTCACGGTCGCCGCTTTTCGAGCTCCCCGCCATTCGGCAACCACTCCCGTCTACGCCCGTGCCCGGCGGCAATACTATGCCATGCGGAAGCCCTGTCGTCGCCTTCCGATCGAAAAAGGTTAAAAGCCGAGATTAGGGCAAAAAAAGAGCCGCCAAGCGGCGGCTCAGGAAGTTAACAGGGAGGCGTCAAACAGAGTGGAACAGGCCACTCAGATCCAGAGGACTGGATGACCGAGACCCTAACGCGAAGTTCCTAAAGACCGGTTAACGCTAAGCCGTGATTTACCAAAAGGAAGGGTTTGGTTAACGCTTGAAGGCGGCTTCCGCAGCACTCAGCGAAGACTGCTTGGCGTTCATCGTCGCCTCGACACGCGCGATCTCGGCCTTGAGCTGGTCGATCAGCGCGCGCAACTCCGCGACCGAAAGCTTGCTCAAGTCCTGGCCGAGCTCGTAGGTCTTCTTCTTCGGCGGTGGGGCGATGTCGTCGAGGTCCATGCGCGCATTCTAGCATCCGGCTATTCACTTCTCTAACGTCATCGCCGGGCTTGACCCGGCGACCCAGAGCGGCTTGCACTGAGTGAGTTGCAGTTGGTTGGGCCAAATCCGCGCATGACGAAGAATGACTGAGGAAGCGAGAATGCTGCCAAAGACGATGACGGTGATCGAAGCGCGCGAGGCGGGCGGGCCGGAGGTGCTCGTGCCGGGAACGCGGCCGGTGCCGAGGCCCGGACCCAGCGACGTGCTGATCGAGGTCGCCGCCGCCGGCGTCAACCGTCCCGACGTGCTCCAGCGACAAGGACTCTATCCGCCTCCCAAAGGCGCCTCCGATCTGCTCGGGCTCGAGGTGGCCGGTAAGGTCGTGGCGCGCGGCGAAGGCACCGGCCGCTTCAAGGAAGGCGAGCTCGTCTGCGCGTTGGTGAATGGCGGCGGCTATGCGCAATACGCCGTGGCGCCGGAGGCCACCACCTTGCCGATCCCCGGCGCCCTCTCGCTGGAGGAGGCCGCGGCTCTCCCCGAAACCGTGTTCACCGTCTGGCACAATATTTTCGAGCGCGGGCAGCTCAAGTCCGGCGACTGGCTGCTGGTGCATGGCGGCGGCGGCGGCATCGGCACTACCGCCATCCAGATGGCGACCGCGCTCGGCGCCAAGGTCATCACCACGGTCGGCAGCGCGGCGAAGCAGCGCGACTGCGAGGCGCTCGGCGCCGTGCGCGCCATCAATTACCGCGAAGAAGACTTCGTCGAGGCGGTGCGCGAGACGACCGGCGGCCATGGCGCCGATGTCATTCTCGACATGGTCGGCGGCGACTATATCGAGCGGAACCTGCGCGCGGCCGCGCTCGAAGGCCGCATCGTGCAGATCGCTTTCCTCAAGGGCTCCAAGGTCGAGCTCGACCTGATGCGGCTGATGATGCGCCGCCTCACCTTGACCGGCTCGACCTTGCGCGCGCAGACGCCCGAGGCCAAGGCGCGCATGGCACAGGCGATCGAGCAGCGCGTCTGGCCGCTGATCGCCGCAGGCAAGGTCAAGGCGGTGATCGATTCGAGCTTCAAGCTCGAAGATGCGGTTGGCGCCCACCGGCGCATCGACGACCCCGAGCATATCGGCAAGATCGTGCTGGTAGCGAAATGAGCCCCTTAATCCGCAATTGCTTAAAGCGCCGGCACGGCTTATATAAAGCCCCTTCCCTTCATGTTCGCGGATTGGCTCTTTCGCCGGAGGGGGCGGGAGAGCGGCCGCTAGACTTTTAAGGTTGAGACCCATGGACCGCACCCCCTTGATGCCAAAAGCGACCGCCGTCTGGCTGGTCGACAACACCTCGCTGACCTTCGAGCAGATCGCCGAATTCTGCGGGCTGCACGTGCTCGAAGTGAAAGGAATCGCCGACGGCGACGTGGCGCACGGCATCAAAGGCATGGACCCGATCTCGTCCGGCCAGCTGTCGCGCGGGGAGATCGCCACGGCCGAGCTCAACCCGCAGCACCGGCTGAGGCTTTCGGAGCCCAAGGTCGAGGTGCCGGTGGTGAAGACCAAGCGCGGGCCCCGCTATACGCCGGTGTCGCGACGGCAGGACCGGCCGAATGCCATCCTCTGGCTGCTCAAGAACCACCCCGAGCTGAAAGACTCGCAGATCATGCGGCTGGTGGGCACCACCAAGCCGACCATCCTCGCCATCCGCGAGCGCCAGCATTGGAACTCGCCCAATCTTCAGGCGCAAGATCCGGTGACGCTCGGCCTTTGCTCGCAGATCGATCTCGACGCCGAGGTAAAAAAGGCGGCGGCGCGGCTCGAGCGCGAGCGGAAGCAAGCGGGCCACGCCGAGCCGCCCAAGGCCGGCACCTTGCTGCCCACCGAGGAAACCATCGCCACGGCTGAGACTCCAGCACCCGAGCCCGCGCCTCAGCGCGAGCCTGAAATGGCGACCGCTTTGGCCGAAGAGGCCCGCGCCGCCATGACCGACGACGCTGAGGAGCCGGAGCCCGACGCTGATTCCGTCTTTGCCAAGCTGAAAGACCTCAAGCCGAGCGACGCCCCGTCAGAGTAGCTCGACCCGGCTTTGACCCTGATCAAAGCGGCCCGGCGGCGCTCGCGCCAAGTTGGACACCTCGATTCATCGATGAGGTGTGCCCATGAGCGCCTTCGACATGTTCTATCTCGGCTTGGTGCTAGTCGCGTTCGCCGGTTATGCCGTCGCGCTGGCCTATTTCGCGCATGCGGATTCAAAATCTAGGTCCGGGCCTTAAGCGGAGCCGAAACGCCTGAGCTCTTTGACGATAGGCAGCGACTTCTTTTTCCTCCACGGAGAGACACGACGATTGATTGCAGGGGTTGAGCTTCGCTAGGGTGCGGCAAGGAAACGCGCCTAAGGCGAGGGGAATGGCCAACCCTTACGACACCGGCCTCGACCGCAACCCGGCTAACTACCAGCCGCTGACCCCGCTCGTCTTCTTGCAACGCGCGGCGAGCGTGCATCCCTCCCATACCGCGATCATCCACGGCAATCGGCGCACCAGCTATGCCGAGTTCTATGCGCGGAGCCGCAAGCTCGCTTCGGCGCTCGCCGCGCGTGGGATCGGGGTCGGCGACACTGTCTCGGTGATGCTTGCCAACACACCCGCCATGCTCGAAGCGCATTACGGCGTGCCGATGACCGGCGCCGTGCTGCATTCGATCAACACCCGGCTCGACGCGCCGGCCATCGCTTTCATGCTCGATCATGCCGGCAGCAAGGTGCTGATCGGCGATACCGAGTTCTGCAGCGTGCTGAAGGAGGCGCTGAAGCTGGCCAAGGTAAAGCCCCTCCTGATCGACTATCGCGACCTCGAATGCGGCGTGGAGGGGACGCGGCTCGGCAAGCTCGACTATGAGGAGTTCATCTCAGGCGGCGACCCCGAATTCGCCTGGGAGATACCCTCCGACGAATGGAACGCCATCGCCCTCAACTACACCAGCGGCACCACCGGCAATCCCAAGGGCGTGGTCTATCACCATCGCGGCGCGGCGCTGATGTGCTATGCCAATGTGCTCGCCACCGGCATGGGGCAGCACCCGGTCTATCTCTGGACCTTGCCGATGTTCCATTGCAACGGCTGGTGCTTCCCTTGGACGCTCTCGCTTGTCGCCGGCACGCATGTCTGCCTGAGAGCAGTGCGCGCAAAGCCGATGTATGACGCCATCGCCGACCATAAGGTCACGCATCTCTCCGGCGCGCCTTTTGTCATGGCGGCGCTGCTCAATGCGACGGAGGAGGAGCGGCGGCTGTTTCCCCAACGCGTCGCTTTCAGCCATGCGGCAGCCCCGCCGCCCGGCGCGGTGCTCGCCAAGATGGATGAGGCCGGCTTCGAGCTGACCCATCTCTACGGCCTGACCGAGACCTACGGGCCGGCGACCCTGAACGAATGGCACGAGGCCTGGGACGAGCTTCCGCCCGAAGAGCGCCTCGACAAGCGCATCCGCCAGGGCGTGCGCTACCACGCGCTCGAAGGCCTGACCGTGATGGATCCGGAGACGATGCAAGTGGTGCCGGCCGACGGCAAGACGCTCGGTGAGGTGATGTTCCGCGGCAATATCGTGATGAAGGGCTATCTCAAGAACAAGAAGGCGACCGAGGAGGCGTTCGCCGGCGGCTGGTTCCACTCCGGCGATCTCGGCGTGCTGCACCCCGACTTCTATATTCAGCTCAAGGACCGCTCCAAGGACATCATCATCTCCGGCGGCGAGAACATCTCATCGATCGAGGTGGAGGACGTGCTCTATAAGCACCCGGCGGTCGCCGCCGCTGCAGTCGTCGCCAAGCCCGACTCGAAATGGGGCGAGACGCCGTGTGCCTTCGTCGAGACTAGGCCGGGCGCCTCCGTCACGGAGGACGAGATCATCGCCTGGTGCAAGGAGAACCTCGCCCGCTACAAATGCCCGCGCCATGTCGTGTTTATTGAACTGCCCAAGACCTCGACCGGCAAGATCCAGAAATTCAAGCTCCGCGAGATGGCCAAGGAAGTTTAGGTCACTGGGGAAGGTTCTGCGGTGCGGCTTGCGCGTAGGTCCACCTCGCGTCAATCTGATGCCAAGGGGACTTGGGGGACGGACCATACTGATCGAGGACAATTTCAAGGAGATCGCGGGTTTCGTTGCGCTGGCCATCGAAGCGGCGGCTGTGTTCGTCGTCAGCTTCGGCGCCATTCAGGCGCTTGGCAGCGTCGTGGGGTTGATCTTCCAGCGCGCCGCCGACGAGATGGCCGGGCGCCAGATCTGGCTCAGATTCGCCACCTGGATCCTGCTTGCGCTCGAATTCGCGCTTGCCGCTGACATCGTGCGCACGGCCGTGGCGCCGACCTGGGAGGACATCACCAAGCTCGCAGTGATCGCCACCATCCGCACCATGCTCAATTATTTCCTGGCCAAGGACATCGCCTCCTTCGAAAAGGGTAAGGAATAGCGCGGAAATCGGCCCCGGGACCGGCCACGCCTTAATCTGGTTGGACCCCACCGGTAATATGTGTTTCAGTGCATCGAAGCATGGGGCGCGGCGCAAAATGGGCAAGCGCGGCGCTTTCCGGCACGTATAACGGGGATATTGGCGCGGCCGCCGGAGCGCCAATCATGGAGGTGAGTGCGTCGGGAGCGGCATTAGAGCCGATCCATGGCGTCCGCCTCGTTAGGGCGAGGGATGCTCAAGCCAAAAGGCAACGGGAAGCCGCGCTTTCAGCTCTTCCTGATTAAGCCGTCGCATTACGACGATGACGGATACGTCGTGCAATGGGTGCGCTCGACCATGCCGTCTAACTCGCTCGCCGCGGTGTTCAGCCTCGCCAAGGGCGCCGCCGAGCGCGAGCTGCTCGGCTCCGAGCTTCCCATCGACGTCCACGCCATGGACGAGACCAACACGCGCGTCAAACCGCGCGAGATCATTCGCTGCATCGAAGCAAATGGCGGCCGGGGCCTGGTCGGCATTGTCGGTGCGCAGTCGAACGAGTTCCCCCGCGCCGTCGACATCGCGCGCCCGCTGCGCGCAGCCGGCGTGCAAGTGACGATCGGCGGCTTCCATGTGTCTGGCTGCCTCGCGATGCTGAAGGAGATCCCGGCCGACATCAAAGCCGCGCAGGAACTCGGCATTTCCATCTACGCCGGCGAGGCCGAGGAAGGGCTGGACGAGATGTTGCTCGACGCCGCGCGCGGCGAGCTCAAGCCGCTCTACGACCACATGAAGCACCTGCCGGACATCGGCAATGTTGCTTCGCCCCCATTCCTGCCGCTCGACTTCGTCGGGCGGACGATCGGCAATGTGACGAGCTTCGATGCCGGCCGCGGCTGTCCCTTCCAGTGCTCCTTCTGTACCATCATCAATGTGCAGGGAAGGAAGTCGCGTTACCGCTCCGCCGACAGCGTCGAGCAGATCATCCGCATGAATTGGGATCAGGGAATCAAGCGCTTCTTCATCACCGACGACAATTTCGCCCGCAACAAGGACTGGGAATCGATCTACGACCGCATCATCAAGCTGCGCGAAGAGGACGGAATGGATGTCCGCTTCATGATCCAGGTCGACACGCTCTGTCACAAAATCGAGAATTTCATCGACAAGTCGAAACGCGCCGGCGTCACCCGTGTGTTCATCGGGCTCGAGAACATCAATCCGGCGAACCTGATCGCCGCCAAGAAACGGCAGAACAAGATCACCGAATATCGCAAGATGCTACTCGAGTGGAAGCGGGTGGGCATCATTACCTATGCGGGCTACATTCTTGGCTTCCCCAGCGACACGCAGGAATCAATCCGGCAGGATCTGGAGATCATCAAGAGAGAGCTGCCGCTCGATATGTTGGAGTTCTTCGTGCTCACGCCGCTACCGGGCTCGGAGGACCACAAGGTGCTCTACGAGAAAGGGGTCTGGATGGACCCCGACATGAACAAATATGACGTCGAGCACGTCGTCACCGCCCATCCGAAAATGACACAGCAGGAGTGGGAAGACGCCTATCAGACCGCCTGGGGCATCTACTATACCGACGACCATCTAGAGACCATCGTCCGACGTGCCTATGCAAGCGGCATCAACATTCGCTCGCTGATGCCGGTGCTGTTCTGGTTCTCGAGCGCCGTGGCGATTGAAGATATGCATCCCCTGCAATGGGGGATCTTCCGCATCAAATACCGTACCGACCGCCGCTCGGGCCTGCCCCTCGAATCGCCGATCCTGTTCTACAGCCGCTATGCCGCCGATATCGCCCGCAAGGTCTTCGTCATCGCCAAGCGGTGGCGGCATCTGAAGCGCATCGTCCGCAGGGTCGAGGCCGATCCCAACGCCAAGTTCTACAAGGATGAAGCTCTGACCGCGGTTGCCGACGAAGATGCGGAGCACATGGAGCTCTACACCCAGAACGAGGCCGCGCGGGTGGCGGTCGAACGCGAGCGCCGCGTCGCCGGCCATAAGGACAATGGTCATGCCCAGGTCGTGGGCCATGCCACCAACGGGAAGGGCAACGGCCACGCCGCCCCCACGAAACCCGCAGGCCACGCGCCGGACGAGGCTGGCAAGCCCATCTCCCCGCTGGTCTAGACCTTCCGTTCTTGCCTTGGTCTCGCGCCTGGCCGATGCCAAACTTGCCGGTGCATGAGGACTCCCGCGCCATCGGTCTGACACCGCGGACAACGTCACTATGAGCCAGCGTGATCCATTTGAGGCGCCTGTCCAACCCATCCGCCGTGTCGTCACCGGCCAGGCCGAGGATGGCTCGACCGTAGTCGCCAGCGACACAGAGGTCGCGCCGATCCTGCCACCGCTTACCCCCGGCTCGGCATTTTTCGATTTATGGGGCGCGGACAACCTGCCGGTCCTTCCCGACTCCGGCGCCGAGCCGGACTATCGAACCTGGTTCCCCCCGGATGGCGGCTATCGCTTCGAGCTGATCACTTTGCCGCCCGAGGCAACTAAGCCGTCTCCACCGGCGGATCGTGAAGCGGCCCTGGCCGAGACCAACGCGCTGCTGCCCGGCCTGATGGATGTCATGGATCCGCAGCATCCCGGCTGGCATTCGACCGATACCATCGAACTGATCTACATCGTCAGCGGCGAATGCGTACTCGAGCTCGATAGCGGCGAAACGGTTCCGCTCAAGGCCGGAGACACTTTGATCCAGAACGGCGCGCGCCATGCCTGGTCCAATCCAGGGCGCATCCCTTGCGCGTTGCTCGTGGTCTCGCTCGGCGTCAAACGGACGTGAGGTGGCGAGGCGCGCAGATGGCGGTAAGCGGGGCGTTCAAGGATTTCGTGCGGGACCTGCTCACCGGTTTCGGTCCCATCGCCATCCGCAACATGTTCGGTGGCGCCGGCGTCTATGCCGAGGGCGTAATGTTCGCCATCCTCGCCGACGACACGCTCTATTTGAAGACGAATGCGGTGTCCGCCCTTGCCTTTGCCGGCGAGGGCATAGGGCCCTTCAAGTACCACCCGCGCGGCAAGGCGCCAGTCGCCCTGTCCTATTGGGAAGTGCCGCCGCGGCTGTTGGAGGACCCCGAGGAATTCGCCGCCTGGGCGCGCCAGGCGCATCGCATCGCGCTTGAGTCAAAGGCGCCACCTCGGCGCAAGCGGCATTAGCCGCACTCGGCAAGCCCTAGAAGCCGCGGATCGCCCGGTCGATCATCCCAGCCATGCCGCTGCCGCGACCGCCCAAGGCGACCCGCTGCACACCGCGCTTCCGGCGGAAAAGCCCGCGCTCGACGGGCGCGGCTTCGGTGACGGTCTCCTTGGCCACGCGGGCCGCGATCACGTCGCCGCGTGGCGGCTTCGCCTTCTTGGCGGCGGCCACCGGCCTGACGAGCAGTTCTGCCGTGGGCACCGGTGCGGCGGCCTCAGGTTGCACCGTAGCCGGCGCCGGTGAGACGGCCGCAACGAGCGGCTCCGCGACGCGCGGCGTGCGCTGCTTCCTGTACCCGCCGAAGAAGGGGACGAGCGAGGACTCCTCGATCCAGCCGAGCTTGCCGCTGCCGAGGTCCTGCACCCTGGCGAAGTGACCTTCCCGGGCGATCACCCTGAGCGAGCGCCCGACGGCATAAGCGTAGAGCGGCGGCGATTCGGCGGAGGGCCGCGCGCGCACCACGGTCGTATAGCCGGCGACCTGAACCCACTCGGTGGGATGCTCGGCCTTCGGCCTGGGCGTCAGCGCCGCCAGCACCAGCGGCGCCTGCTCATGCCCCAGCGCCTGAACGGTGACGGCAGGCGGCAGCTTCGCCACCACGGTCTCGGTGACCGGAGGCGGAGCAAGCCATGACTCATCGTCCGCGAAAGGCCTAGTTAAGGACAGGATGGAGGCAGTATAGAGGGCGGCTCCCAAGAGCCACACCGACGGTAATAGGCCACGCATGCCGACTCCGCGATCGGCCCACCCGTCGGATCGACACTACTCCCGCGTCGCGACTTACTCAAGCGCGTCGTGCAACGGGGTTGATGATGCGTAAGTGCGCGCAGCTTGGGGCGTGACTCGGCGCGTTGTTGACCGGCTCGAGGACCGTCAGTAGCCGCCAAGGGCGCGGTTGATCATGTCGGCGAGTCCGCCGCCGCCCCTGAGCCAGCCGCGCCGCCGTCGCGGCGGCTCATCGCCATACCAGGGCTGCGCCTCCTGGTACGGCCGCGGCCGGGCGACCGGCGCCAGATATTGCGCCTTCATCCAGCCGGTCGTCGCGCTTTGCGGGTCGGTGACCTCCACCCAGTTGCCGTAGCGCGA
>DATICH010000165.1:0-2354 GCA_035456885.1 Methyloceanibacter sp. | reverse complement strand
CGTGCATTCGATGCGCCGCACCTATTATTTCTTCCCCAAGATGGTGTTCGGCAAGCCGACCGATTGGTTCGTCGACGTCACCAGCCGCATTCCGCTGCCCCGCTCGGTGATGCGGCTGTTCTACCGGTTCGGCATGCGCGTCCTGGTCGGCCCGCATCATCGCTACGGGTTGGAGCGGCCGGACCACAATCTGTTCGAGGCGCATCCGACCGCCTGCAACACCTATCTCGATCACCTGATCCATGGCCGGATCGCGGTGAAGCCGGGCATCGAGCGGCTCGACGGCAGGCGCGTCATCTTTACCGACGACAGCGCCGAGGAGATCGACCTGCTGATCTGGGCGACCGGCTTCCGCGTCAGCTTCCCCTTCATGGATCCGTCTTACGTGCTCGACGAGCAGGGACGGTCCAAGCTGTTCATCCACACTTTCCATCGCGAGCTCGACGATTTCTTCGTCGCCGGTTTGTTCGAGCCGGCGGAAGGCGGCGTGTGGCAGGTCGCCGATTACCAAGGACGGCTGATCGCCGCCTTCATCAACGCGCAAGACAAGGACCCGAGGCGCGCGGAGTGGTTCAGGCGGCTGAAAGCGAATGCCCATCCCGATATCGGCCACGGCATCAAATGGCAGGACACGCCGTGGCATCGTTTCGAAATCCAGCATTACCGCTTCCGCATGTATATGAAGCGGTTGCTGCGGCGGTTCGGCGTGAAGTCCGGCGACAAGGTCGAGCCGCGCAGCATGCCGACCGAAGGCGAAGCGGGCGCCGACGCCAAGCTCAAGCTCGCGTCTTAGCCACCTACTCAGCCGCGAGAGGCACCGGCGCCGACACCGGGTCTTTCGCCGGCGCGAAGCTTGCGGCGCTGGCCATGGCCCAGCACTCGCGGAAGCGCGGATCGGCGGTTCCGGCGATGAGCTCTCCGGGCTCGAGCGGGCGATAGAGCTCCGCGAAGGACGCGGTGCCGTGGGTCGCCCGGCGCACGAAATGATGCGCGCGAAGCTCCCTCGGATGGTTGAGGCCGGCGGCGGCAACCAACTCGCCGAGCGCCTTGACGGTCTCCCTGTGGAAGCTTGCCACCCGCGCGGACTTGTCCGTCACCACGAGCGCCCGCTGACGTACGCGGTCCTGGGTGGCGACACCAGTCGGGCAACGGTCGGTGTGGCATTGCTGCGATTGGATGCAGCCGACGGCGAACATGAAACCGCGCGCGGCGTTGCACCAGTCGGCGCCAAGCGCCATCACCCGCGCCATGTCGAATGCCGAGGTGATCTTGCCGGAAGCGCCGAGCTTGACCCGGTCGCGGAGATTGGCGCCGATCAGCGCCGCGTGGGCGAAGGTCAGCCCGTCGCGAAGCGGCATGCCCATGTGATCCATGAATTCGAGCGGCGCAGCGCCGGTGCCGCCCTCGGTACCGTCGACGACGATGAAATCCGGGGTGATGCCGGTCTCGAGCATGGCTTTGATGATGGCGAGAAACTCCCAAGGGTGGCCGACGCAAAGCTTGAAGCCGACCGGCTTGCCGCCGGAGAGGCGGCGCAAGGTGGCGATGAACTGCATCATTTCGAGCGGCGTGGCGAAACTCGAATGGCGCGCAGGCGAGATGCAATCCTCCTGACGTCGCGGATCAGCGCGATCTCGCGGGTCACTTTGGCCGCGGGCAGCACACCGCCATGGCCCGGCTTCGCGCCTTGCGACAATTTGATCTCGATCATCTTGAGCTGGGAGCGCGGCGACGTCGGCGAATTTTTCTTTCGAGAAGCTGCCGTCGTGGTTGCGGCAGCCGAAATGGCCGGAGCCAACCTCCCAGATCAGGTCTCCACCATGCTTCAGATGATAGGGGCTCACGCCGCCTTCGCCGGTGTCGTGCGCGAAATTGCCGAGCTTGGCGCCCTTGTTGAGCGCGAGAATGGCGTTGGCCGAAAGCGAGCCGAAGGAGAGCGCCGAGATGTTGAACACGGAGGCGGCATAGGACTTGGCGCAATCCGGGCCGCCGATCGAGGTGCGGAACAATTCGCCGGACCGGACTTTGGGCGCAATCGAATGGTGCAGCCATTCATAGTGGTGGCGGTAGACGTCGTAATGGGTGCCGAACGGCCGCTTGTCGAGCGCCTGCTTGGCGCGCTGATAGACGATGGCGCGCTTGTCGCGCGGGAAGGGCATGCCGTCCTTCTCGTTCTCGAAAAAATACTGACGAAGCTCGGGGCGGATATGCTCGAGGATGAAGCGGATATGCGCGGCGATCGGGTAATTGCGCAGAATAGCGTGCTTGGTCTGAATCAGATCGCGCAGGCCGAGCAGGAAGAAGAAGGCGAAAAGGCCGAGCGGAACGGCGAGGTGAAGGGCAGATTGCGGGTA
>DATICH010000164.1:0-3551 GCA_035456885.1 Methyloceanibacter sp. | reverse complement strand
CCTCTCCGGCGATGCCTTCCACATCACGGCCCCCTCGGAGGACGGCGACGGCGCCTACCGCAGCATGCGCATGGCTCTCAAGCGGGCCGGCATCCAGCCGAGCGACATCCAGTACGTCAATGCTCACGGCACCTCGACGATGGGCGACGAGATCGAGCTCAGCGCGGTCGAGCGGCTGTTCGGCAATGCGGCGGGCAAGGTGTCGATGTCGTCGACCAAATCCGCGATCGGCCATCTGCTGGGCGCGGCCGGAGCGGTCGAGGCAATCTTCTCGGCGCTGGCGATCAGAGACAATGTCGCACCACCGACGCTCAATCTCGATAATCCGTCGGTGGCCACGGCGATCGACCTCGTGCCGCACCAGGCCAGACGCCGCACCATCGACACGGTGTTGTCCAACTCGTTCGGCTTCGGCGGCACCAATGCCTCGCTGATTCTCCGCCGCTGCGACGCCTGACCAACGCCTTGCTTGCCGATCCTCCCTTTCGCCATATTTCGACTTCAAGTGGTTGGCATCGTCTGCGCCGGGCCTTCTTGCCATGTCAGTGACCAGAGACCTTCCGTTGACGGCTAGCGACAACCAGGGACGCATTCCGGCCGGCGCGCCCGCGCGGGACCTTTCGGTGCTGCCTCGGAGCCCATCCGAAGCGCTGGTGCCACTGCGTCCGCCGGAGCCGCCGGAGCGGGAAGAGATCGACCCCGATCCGCATCCCTTCTTGAGGATGTTCGACGGGCTAGTGACCGTGATCTTCCTGGTGGCCTGCGCGGCGGTTGCCGCCTATTACTGGATTAAGGTCAAGTTCGACAAACCCGGGCCCCTTGCCACCTCCACGGTGGTGGTGATCCCCAGAGGCGAGGGCGTGAGCGCCATCGCCGAGCGGCTACAGCGCGACGGCGTGATCGCCGACCGCCGCCTGTTCATGACCAGCATCATCTATTTCAAATATTTGAAGGGTCAGGGGACGCTCAAGGCCGGCGAATATGAGTTCCCCAAACAGGCCACCATGCGGCAGGTGCTCGACACGATCGTCGAGGGCAAGTCGATCGAACACAAGGTCACGCTCGCCGAGGGTTTGACCAGCTATCAGATCGTGCAGAAGCTGTTGGCGCATCCGGAGCTCAAGGGCGAGATCGTAGAAATTCCGCCGGAGGGCAGCCTGCTCCCAGACACATATAGATTCGGCCGCAACGACACGCGCCAAAACATTATCGAACGCATGCAGGCGGCGCAGAAGAAGTTCCTCGATAAAGTCTGGCCTACCCGCTCCGAGGACATTGTGGTGCAGACGCCGGAGGAGGCAATGATCCTGGCGTCGATCGTGGAAAAGGAGACCGGCGTCGCCGACGAGCGGCCGATGATCGCAGCGGTGTTCCAGAACCGGCTGCGGAGGAATATGCGGCTCCAGTCCGATCCGACCATCATCTATGGGCTGGTGGGCGGCAAGGGTGCGCTTGACGGACCCATCACGCGGGATGACCTGGACAAGCAGACTGCCTACAACACTTATCAAATCAACGGCTTGCCGCCGACGCCGATCGCCAACCCGGGGCGAGCGTCAATCGAGGCGGTACTGCGCCCGGCCAAGAGCAAGGACCTCTATTTCGTCGCCGACGGCACTGGCGGCCATGTCTTCGCTCCGACCCTCGAGGAGCATAACCGGAACGTTTTTAAGTGGCGGAAGATCGAGCGCGAGATCCGCGCGCAAGAAGCCGCCGCCAAGGCCGCGCAAGAGGCTGCTGCCGCCGCCGCTCTGGCCGCTGGCGAGGGGCCGGAAACTGCGGGGGCGTCCCAGTCGGCCGCCGCGCCGACCGCGGCGACAGGCGAGCTTGAGCCTGGCGCTGCCGTACCGAAGTCCTCTCCGGACGTCGTCGCCGCGGATCCCATCACGTCGGGGAGTTTTGCCGACCCGACTGTGATGATGAACCCCGCCCATCCCTTCGCGGTGCCGCCCGAAGCTTCCGGCGGCGAGGCGATGCCCACGCCACAGCGAAATCCAATGCGTTAGGCTGCATTTCTTCACCAAGGCCGGAGCCTTGGCGTGCTCAGGCCGCACGACTCGGCTTATAAGCGGCATGGCTTAAGTCCCTCCCAGCGGCAAGGCTCGCGACCCATGACACTCAAGAGCATGACAGGTTTTGCCCGCGCCGACGGGCAGCATGGGGACACCGCCTGGCACTGGGAAGTGCGTAGCGTCAACGGGCGCAATCTCGATCTTCGCCTGCGTCTGCCGTCGGGATTCGACGCGATCGAGATCAGGGCGCGGGGGCTCGCGCAAGAGAAGCTTGCACGCGGCAACTGCACGATCAGCCTGTGGGTGAAGCGCGAGGGTGGCCAGACCGAGATCAGGCTGAACGAAGCGGCACTGCGCCAGGCCGAGGCCGTGGTGGAACGGGCGCGAGATCTGACCGGGCTGAAGCCGGCGCGGCTCGATACCTTGCTCGGCATGCGCGGCGTGGTGGAGGCTGTAGAAGGGGAGGAGAGCGAGGAGGCGCAAGCGGCGCTACAGCATGCGCTGCTCGCAAGCCTCGCCGCCGCGCTCGACCAGCTGATCGGCGCGCGCGCAAGCGAAGGCGAGCGGCTGCAGGCCGTGATCGAGAAGCAGCTTGCGGCGATCGGCGCCCTGGTCGAGCGTGCCGCAAATGTTTCGGGCCGGCAGCCGGAGGCGGTCGCCGTGCGGCTCCAAGAGCAGATTGCCCGCCTCACCGAGCCCGGCTCCAATCTCGATCCAGACCGGCTGCATCAGGAGGCTTTGCTGTTGGCTGCCAAGGCCGATATCCAGGAGGAGCTCGACCGGTTGCGCGCGCATGTCGCCGCGGCGGGCGAGCTGATCGAGAGCAACCGGCCGGTCGGCCGCAAATTCGAGTTTTTGGCGCAGGAATTCAATCGCGAGGCGAATACGATCTGCTCCAAGGCGGCCGATGTCGAGCTCAGCCGCACCGCGCTCGAACTCAAGACGGTGATCGATCAGTTACGCGAGCAAGTGCAGAATATAGAGTGAGGGGGAGATGGAGCCGGGCATCGCAAGGCGGGGGCTTATGCTGGTGTTGTCGTCGCCCTCGGGCGCGGGCAAGACCACGATCGCGCGGAAGCTGCGCGACAGCGACCCCGGCATCGAGATGTCGATCTCGCATACCACGCGCCCGGCGCGGAACGGCGAGCAGGACGGCCGCGACTACCATTTCATCGACCGCGACACCTTTGCCCGGCTGCGCGACCAAGGCGAATTTCTGGAATGGGCGGTGGTGTTCGACCATTTCTACGGCACGACGCGCCAGCCGGTGGAGGCGGCTTTGGCGGCCGGGCGCGACGTGTTGTTCGACGTCGATTGGCAGGGCGCGGCGTCCTTGCGCGAAGCGGCCAAGCACGATGTCGTCACCGTGTTCATCCTGCCGCCGACCGCGGCCGCCCTCGAGCAGCGCCTCAACGAGCGCGCCCAGGATGCGCCGGAGATCGTGCGGCGGCGGATGCTCGGGGCCAGCAACGAGATCCAGCATTGGGACGAATACGATTATGTCGTGATCAATCATGACGTCGACGGTTCGGTCAAAGC
>DATICH010000163.1:0-5430 GCA_035456885.1 Methyloceanibacter sp. | reverse complement strand
ATTCGCGAGTATCGCCGTCGTTCCTCCGATTCACGCCGAACCGGTTGCCCTCTCCCCCAGGCCATTGCAGCAGGCGAGCATCATCACGCCCGAAGGCGTCATGGTCGATCCGAACAACAAGGAAGAGCTCAAGAAATACGATAACCGCCATGGCCTTTCTGAGCTGGCGGATGCCCTGCGAAAGGAGTTTGGCGTAACAGCGTCGCAACTAACGCAACTGATGGCGTGCACGGGTCCTGTCGTCTGCAAAGTTCCGTCGGCAGACGGAAAGCGGATTTATACCTATCAGGGCAGCGGCAATATCGCGCTTCAGCCCAACATCCTTGTTACGGTCAAACATGCGTTTCAGGATTTGGGCACGGGGCAGCTATTGCCGATTGATACGTGTCGCTTTCATAACTGGAAAAATCCCGACGATGAAATTGCGATCATTATCGATGACCCGTCCCAACTCCCGCCCATAGCAACCTCCATGTCCAAGACACCGGAATTGAAACGGCAAGACTTGACCGCAGTCAGGCTTGCCCATCCGGTCGAAGGTTGCCAGCCTTTGGCTATCCCTGAAAAAGGAACGATGCTGCAAGCAGGTGATCGTGTTTTTCAAGCGACGGCGAAGCAGCAAGGCATGCTCAGCCAATGGAGCGGCCAAGAACCCGTTAGCCAAGTGGGGACGATCCGCCGTGCGTTTCCCGCTGGCCCGGATGGTCCGTTAGCCTACTTTTCTGACCTATCCGGCGGTGAAGGCGGCTCAGGCGGCGGAATCTTCAGGGTCGTAAGCGGGCAATTGGTTCTGGAAGCGATTGTCCAGGGTGCCGGTGCACCGGATATGGACGGAAAGCCGTATAGCGAGGAGCTTTATCAAAATCAGTCGGGGCTGGTGGGACTGGATGATAACGTCTTAGATCCTTTGCTAGCTGTATTTCCCCAGCCAACACCCTCTCCTCAATAACAAGACCCCCTTTCGCCCCGCGCACGCCCGTTCCAGCGGGTGGGTTCTTAGCGAGGCACTCGCAGCTCTCTGCGACCAGAGCTTGCCGCATCCGTTTGGGCGGCTTATACAGTCGCCTTTGATGAGCAGCTTGGCCGAACCCTCGATCTTCTCCTTCCCTCACCGGCATCTTCTTGGAATCGAAGGGCTTTCGCGCGACGAGATCATTGGGCTGCTCGACCTCTCCGAAGAGGCCGCCAAGCTCAGCCGGCAAATCGACAAGAAGCGCGACGATCTGCGCGGCCGGACCCTGATCAATCTGTTCTTCGAGGCCTCTACCCGGACCCAGAGCTCCTTCGAGCTGGCCGGCAAGCGGCTCGGCGCCGATGTAATGAACATGTCGGTCGGCACCTCCTCCGTGCTGAAGGGCGAGACCCTGATCGACACCGCGGTCACCTTGAACGCCATGCGTCCCGACCTCCTCGTGGTGCGCCATCACTCGGCGGGCGCGGTCGAGCTTCTGTCGCAGAAGGTCGATTGCTCGGTGATCAATGCCGGCGACGGCAGCCACGAGCATCCAACCCAGGCGCTGCTCGACGCGCTCACCATTCGCCGGCACAAAGGCGACTTCGAGGGCCTGATCGTGGCGATTTGCGGCGATATCCAGCATTCGCGCGTGGCGCGCTCCAATATTCTCTGCCTCAACGCGCTCGGCGCCAGGGTCCGCGTGGTGGCGCCCTCGACCTTGCTTGCCGCCGGCATCGAGCGGCTCGGCGTCGAGGTCTACACCTCGATGTTCGAAGGGCTGGATGGCGCCGACATCGTCATGATGCTGCGGCTTCAGCGCGAGCGCATGAGCTCGAGCCTGATCCCGAGCACGCGCGAATATTTCCACTTCTTCGGTCTCGATTACGAGAAGCTAGCCCGCGCCAAGCCCGATGCGCTCGTCATGCATCCCGGTCCGATGAATCGCGGCGTCGAGATCGACTCCAACGTCGCCGACGATCCGCAGAGCGTGATCCGCGAGCAGGTGGAGATGGGTGTGGCCGTGCGCATGGCGGTGCTTCAGGCCCTGGCCCAGCACCTGCCAAATCGGTGATACGCGATGCAACCCAATCCGCCTGAGCATCGCAGCCACCCCCTGGCCTTCGTCAACGCGCGGCTGCTCGATCCCGCCGCGCGGCTCGACCAGCTTGGCGGACTCCTGATCAAGAACGGGCTGATCGTCGATCTCGGCCCGCATATCGTCGCGGGCTCCGTCGGCGACGCCGAGACCATCGACTGCGACGGCCTCGTGCTCGCGCCCGGCCTGATCGACATGATGGTGTTCACCGGCGAACCGGGTCACGAACATCGCGAGACCCTGGCCACGGCGAGCCGCGCCGCTTCTGCCGGCGGTGTGACCACCATCGTCTGCATGCCCAACACCGACCCGGTGATCGGCGACGTGGCTCTGGTCGATTTCATCCTGAGGCGCGCGCGCGACACTGCGCTCGTGCATGTGCATCCGATGGCCGCCATGAGCAAGGGCTTGCTCGGCGAGGAGATGAGCGAGATCGGTCTCTTGCGCGATGCCGGCGCCGTCGCCTTCGCCAACGGCAAGGCGAGCCTCGCCAACGCCAGGGTGATGCGTAACGTGCTCGCCTACGCCAAGGATTTCGGCGCGCTGATCATGCATCACCTGGAAGATCCGACGCTTGCCCAGGACGGGGTGATGAATGAGGGCGAGGTGGCGACAAGGCTCGGGCTGCGCGGCGTGCCGACCGCCGCCGAGACCATCATGCTCGAGCGCGATATCCGCCTGGTCGAGCTGACCGGCGGCCGTTATCACGCTGGCCAAATCTCCTGCCGGGCCTCGCTCGATATCATCCGCACCGCCAAGCTGATGGGGCTCCCCGTCACCTGCGGCGTATCGATCAATCACCTCACCTTGAACGAGAACGACATCGGCTCCTACCGGACCTTCTTCAAGATGAAGCCGCCTCTGCGGTCGGAGGACGACCGTCAAGCCATGGTCGAAGGCGTGGCGAGCGGCGATATCGACGTGATCGTCTCGGCGCACGACCCGCGTGGCGCCGAAGGCAAACGCCGTCCGTTCGCCGAGGCTGCCGATGGTGCGGTCGGGCTCGAGACCATGCTCGGCGCGGCGCTCCGCCTCTACCACAATGGCGAGGTCGAGCTCGGCCGGCTGCTGCAGGCCATAACCGCTAATCCGGCGCGGCTGCTCGGCCTCGCCGGTGGCCGCCTCGCCAAGGGCGCGCCGGCCGATCTCGTGCTGATCGATCTCGAAGCGCCCTGGGTGGTCGAGCCCGAGCGCCTGCGCTCGAAATCCAAGAACACACCCTTCGACGGCGCGCGGCTGGAAGGCCGGGCGCTGCTGACCGTCGTTGCCGGGAACATCGTCTATAATTACGCTGATAGCCCGGGCCCGTAACGGCGCCCTCGCCCGAGGGGTGATGTGATGTCTCCCGCCGATTGGAGTGGCGCCCTCCTTCCCGCTGCCGCCTTGGCCGGGGGCTATCTGCTCGGTTCGATCCCCTTCGGCCTTATCCTCGCCAAGCTGTTCGGCCTCGGTGACCTGCGCCGGATCGGCTCGGGCAATATCGGCGCGACCAATGTTTTGCGCGCCGGCAGCAAAGGGCTCGCCGCGCTCACCCTGCTGCTCGATGCGGCCAAGGGGACCTTGGCGGTGATGCTTGCCGCAAATTGGGGTGAAATACCCGCAATCCTGGCGGGACTTGGCGCGTTTCTCGGGCATTTATTTCCGGTCTGGCTCCGCTTCCGGGGTGGCAAGGGCGTGGCGACCTATCTCGGTGTGCTGCTTGGGCTTTTTTGGCCCGCCGCCATTGTGTTCGCCGCCACCTGGCTGATCGTCGCCGTCCTCACCCGCTACTCTTCGCTCGCCGCGCTCTTAGCGAGCGTGGCCAGCGTCGCCATGCTTGTTCGGAACGGACAATGGCCGCTCGCAACGCTGTTCCTCGTACTGACGGTGCTTCTTTATATTCGGCATGCCGGCAATATCAGTCGGCTGGCGAAAGGCGAGGAGGCGCGCATTGGCGAAAGCAAGCTCTAAGCCTCCCAAGCAACGCAGCGCGCCTCGTCTCAACCGGCAGCAACGCCTGAGCTGGCTCAGGCTGATCCGCAGCGAGAATGTCGGCCCCGCAACCTTCCGCGCGCTCGTCAATGAATTCGGTGGCGCCGAGGCCGCCATCGACGCGCTTCCCGTTCTGTCCCGGCGGGGCGGGCGCTCCGACGCACGCCTCTGCTCGGAAGCCGAGGCCGAAGCCGAGCTCGAGGCTGCGGAGAGTTTGGGCGCGAACCTCGTCGCGATCGGTGAGCCGGGCTATCCGCCTGCCCTTGCTCAGGTCGATGCGCCCCCGCCATTGATTTACGTCAAGGGCAGGCTCGAACTTGCCGAGATCCCGATCATCACCATGGTCGGCGCGCGCAACGGTTCCGCCGTTGGGCAGAAATTCACCCGCCAACTCGCCAGCGCCTCGCGCTCGAAGGCTTCGTTATCGCCTCGGGGCTCGCGCGCGGTATCGATACCGCGGCGCATCTCGCCGCACTCGAACATGGGACCATCGCCGTGCTGGCCGGCGGCATCGACATCGTCTATCCGCCCGAGAACGAAGTACTGCAGCGTGCGATCGGCGAACGCGGGCTCTTGATCAGCGAGCGCGCGCCGGGCTTTGCGCCGCGCGGCAAGGATTTTCCCCGCCGCAACCGGCTGATCTCTGGAATTTCACTCGGCGTCGTCGTGGTCGAGGCAGCCGAACGTTCGGGCTCGCTCATCACCGCACGGCTTGCCGGCGAGCAGGGACGAGAAGTGTTCGCCGTTCCCGGCAGTCCGCTCGATCCCCGCGCCGCCGGCACCAACAATCTCCTCAAGCAAGGCGCCTGCCTCGTCACCTCCGCGCGCGATATCCTCGAGACCTTGGCGCCGATCTTGGGACGTCCCCCTGCTCCGCCGATCGAGCTTGCCGCCGCCGACGAACACCGCGCGCCCGAACCGCTGCCGGAGATTCGCCAAAGCGAGCGCGAACGGATCGTGAGCGCGCTGGGACCGAGTCCCGTGGATATCGACGAGTTGATCCGTGCCACCGGACTTGCCACCCGCAAGGTTCATATCGTGCTGCTTGAACTCGACCTTGCCGGTAGGCTACAGCGCCACGGTCAGCAGCTTGTCTCGCTAAAGATTTGACGGTGCTTCAGTCCCGAGCAGTTCGCTGGACCTTGGCCTCTTCAAGGGCCATATCGATGAGATAGGCCAGAAACGTCATTTCCGCGTCCTTGGCGGCCTGTTGCAGCCCCTCGAGCATCGCGGCAACGTATTCGGCCGCCTCTCGGTGCGTCATTTCTGGCCCGCTTGGCGATGAACCAGCACCGCCTGCCGGGGGCCGGGCGCGCGTCCCTGCCATTTCCTCCTGCCTTATTCTCGCGCCGATTGGCCCCCACTACCGCCCCGAAATGGCTGATTTCGGCTGCGGCAGTCTTCAGAA
>DATICH010000162.1:0-2831 GCA_035456885.1 Methyloceanibacter sp. | reverse complement strand
AAGGAGACCAACAACCAGCTGAAAAAGGAGGTCGAGGACGCAAGACTTAGGGTGCATGCCGACGTGATCGCGTTTTGGGGCATTTTGCAGTCCTCCGGCCCGGCCATCAGCTCCGCCGAGGCCGCTGTCGCCGCCAACAAGATCGCGCTCACCGGCGTGCGGGAGGAAGAAAAAGTTGGCCAGCGCACCACGCTTGACGTGCTGGACGCCCAGCGGGAGCTCCTGAACTCGCAGATTGGCCTCGTTACGGCGCTGCGCGACCGCATTGTTGCCGAATATTCGTTGTATGCCGCGATAGGCCGGATGGACGCACAAACACTCGGATTGCCAGTGCCTTATTACGATCCGATCGAGCACTATGACATCGTCAAGAACAAATGGTTCGGCCTTAGGCCGCCGACACCGCCAGCGGTTGACGAATGAAACTGAATGGCGGTCTCGGCGTTAACCAAGGGCGAGGTCCGCCCAACCAAAGCGAGACTTGGGTCTTAACGGTGTGTTAAGTTACACAGTCAAGGACGCCCTGGGGGTTAACCGCCGGGTGAAGCGGGGGTTTTTATGGCGGCAAGGGAAAAAGTCATGAGCAGCACGGAGCGGGCTCCGGAACCGACGATGGAGGAGATTCTCGCGTCCATTCGCCGGATCATCTCTGACGACGAGCCGAATTCGGCACAGCACAAGGCTTCCACGCACAGGCGGGACGATGAAGGCCTTGAGACGGCCGAAGGGGAGGCTGACGACAGGATTATCAGTGACATAGCGCGGGTTTTGAGCACCGCCACCCAGTCGTCGCCCGAGCAAGAGCAAGAGGAAGAAGAGGACATCCTCGACCTGACATCCGAGCTTGGCGGCTTGGAGATCCTCGAGGAGGAGACGGTCCTCATCGAGACGGCCGCCGAGGTCACAGCCGCGCCGGTCGAGGCGTTTGCCCAACCCGAATTCGCCGAGCCTGAATTCGTTCAACCGGCGCCTGAAGCGCCGGAAGAGCCGCAGCCAGAGCCGGAGCCACAGCTTGAAGCGGTGGCTCCGCCTGCGCCGGAGCCGGCCCCGACACCACCGGCACCGCCGATGTCGGCGAGCGAGGAGGCCGCCTCGGCCTTGGAGCGCGCCATCGCCGCCTTGCGGGCAGGGCAACTCCCGACTTCGATCTCCGAGTTCACGCCCAAGCCGTTGCCGGAACTGGAGCCGACGCCGCCGTTCTATGCCGCGCCGCAGCCCGAGCCCGAGCCAGCGCCCCAGCCGGAGGCTGAAGCCTACGCGGCTCCCGCGTCCGAGCCTGAACCCGAGCCGGAGCCTCTGCCGGAACCGGAAGCCGAACTGGTTTTGACCGAGTTCGAGACCGAGGCCATGATCGAAGAAGGCAGCCCCGTCGAAGCCGAGAGCGAGGCGGAACCTCTGCCCGCGGCGGAGAGCGAAGCTGCCCCCTGGGCAGCCGCCGCCGAGCCGCTGATCGAGCCGGAACGGCCTTCGCCACGCAGCAACGGCCACGGCGCCGAGGAGGATTCCGAGGGTCCCCAAAAGACGCTCGAGGACAGCGTCAAGGACATGCTTCGCCCGATGCTGCAACGCTGGCTCGAAGAGAACATGACCCGCGTCCTGACCTCGGCACTGAAGGATGAGCTTCGGGAGAATCCCAACCGTTTCCGGTTTGATTGAGCCGTTTCTCTAGGTTGACAGCCGAGAAGGCGGCAGCGTAGGACGCGCGCGCGACTTTCTCGCGCCGAACGTCCTCGCGCCATGCTCGACAAGACCTATCAGCCGCAAAATATCGAAGGCGCCGTCTATCGCGCTTGGGAGGACGCGTCCGCCTTCGCCGCCGGGCGTCCGGACCGTGCCCAGGCGAAGCCCTTCGCGATCGTCATCCCGCCGCCCAACGTGACCGGCTCGCTCCATATGGGGCATGCCTTGAACAACACCTTGCAGGACGTGCTGGTGCGCTTCGAGCGCATGCGCGGGCGCGACGTGCTGTGGCAGCCCGGCACCGATCATGCCGGCATCGCCACGCAGATGGTGGTCGAGCGGCAATTGATGGAGCGGCAGGAGCCGAACCGCCGCGCCATGGGCCGCGAGGCCTTCATCGAGCGTGTCTGGCAGTGGAAGGAGGAGTCCGGCAACACTATCGTCGGCCAGCTCAAGCGGCTCGGCTGCTCTTGCGACTGGTCCCGCCTCAGATTCACCATGGACCAGGGCTTGTCGCGCGCCGTGCGCAAAGTCTTCGTCGATCTCTATCGCGCGGGACTGATCTACAAGGACAAGCGCCTGGTCAATTGGGACCCGGAGCTCCTGACGGCGATCTCCGATCTCGAAGTCGAGCAGATCGAGACCAAGGGCCATCTCTGGCATCTGCGCTATCCGATCGAGGGGACGAAGTTCGATCCGGAGGACCCGTCGACCTTCATCGTGGTCGCCACCACGCGGCCGGAGACCATGCTCGGCGACACCGGCGTCGCGGTGCATCCCGAGGACGAGCGCTACATGCATCTCGTCGGCAAGCACGTCATTCTTCCCATCGTCGGCCGACGCATTCCCATCGTCGCCGATGAGTACTCCGATCCCGAGAAAGGCTCGGGCGCGGTCAAGATCACGCCCGCGCACGACTTCAACGACTTCGAGGTCGGCAAGCGCCACAAGCTGCACGCGATCAACGTGCTGACGGTCGAGGCCACGATCAACATCAACGACAACGAGGATTTCCTGGCAGGCATCGAGGTATCGCCCGAGCGGCAGGGGGTCTGGGACCAGCTTCACGGGCTGGACCGCTTCGAGGCGCGCAAGCTGATCGTCAAGATCATGGAGGAGGGCGGCTTCCTCGCCAAGGTGGAGCCGCATCG
>DATICH010000161.1:0-57706 GCA_035456885.1 Methyloceanibacter sp. | reverse complement strand
GTTTCGGCCTCGATCATGCGGGTGTTCGCCGACTTCTCCCCCGAGGTCGAAGCCTTGAGCCTCGACGAGGCCTTCCTCGACATGACCGGTGCGGAGCGGCTGTTCGGCGACCCGGAGACGATGGGACGCCGCCTGAAGGCCGCCATTCGCGAGGCGACCGGGGGCTTGACCGTGTCGGTCGGGCTGTCCGCGACCAAATACGTCGCCAAAGTGGCAAGCGGCCATCGCAAGCCCGATGGGCTCACCGTGGTTCCGCCCGACACCGCCAAGGCGTGGCTTGCACCCATGCCGGTGTCGCGCCTATGGGGCGCGGGTCAGAAGACCGAGCCGCGGCTGCTGGCGCTCGGGCTCGGTACCATCGGCGACGTCGCCGCCGCCGATCCCAAGCTGCTCGCCAAGGAACTCGGCAAGCTCGGCCTCCATTTCTACACACTTGCCCGGGCGCAAGACCCGCGTCGCGTCGAGGGACACAGAGCGTCCAAGAGCATCGGCTCGGAGAACACGCTTGCGCGCGACGTGCGCGACAAGGGCGAGATCAAGCTGCATCTGCGCCGCTCGGCCGACAAGATCGCCCGGCGTTTGCGGAGCAAAGGCCTTGTTGCCGCTGGCGTCGGCGTGAAGCTCAAGTCGGCCGACTTCAAGATCTTCACGCGACAGCAGCGCCTCACCGAGCCGACCGATGTGGCGGAACAGCTCTACAGAGTCGGCATGGAGCTGCTTGACGCCTTCACGCATCCCGGTCCCTTCCGGCTGGTGGGCATGACCGCCTACGATCTCGCCAAAGCGGGGGACGTTTCGCAGACCGGTCTCTTCGACACTTTTGGTCGCCGGCGGCGCTTGGAGGTGGCGATCGATGTGCTCGCCGAACGTTTTGGCGGCGCGGCCGTGCAGCGCGGCGACGATCTTGCCCTGCCGCCTGGCATGACGCTCACGCCAAATCTCGATTTTCTCGATGATGGCGTGCTGGATGGCGATGGTTGATCGCGCCTAAACCAGCATGGTCACGGGGTCTTCGATATAGGCCTTGAAGGCGGCGAGCAGCTCGGCGCCGAGCGCGCCGTCGATCACCCGGTGATCGACCGACAAGGTGACGCTCATCATGGTGGCGATCTTGAGTATGTCATCCTTCACCACCGCGCGTTTCTCGGCGCGGCCGACCGCGAGGATCGAGGCTTGCGGCGGGTTGATCACCGCGTCGAAGCGGTCGATGCCGTACATGCCGAGATTGGAGATGGTGGTGCTGCCGCCCTGATATTCATGCGGGGCAAGGCGCTTCGAGCGCGCGCGCGCGGCGAGGTCGCGCATCTCGTTGGAGATCTCCGACAGGCTCTTGATCTCGGCGTCGCGGATCACCGGCGTGTGCAAGCCGCCGCCTTCGAGCGCCACGGCCACGGAAATGTCCGAGGCGCGGTGGCGCAAGATACCCTGGTCGGTCCAGGTGGCGTTGGCGGCGGGCACGGTCTGCAACGCCATGGCCATCGCCTTGATGATGAAGTCGTTGACCGAGAGCTTGAAGGCGCGCGGGCCCTCCTTCGGCGCGAGATCGTTAAGCCGTTTGCGCGCGGCGATCAGCGCGTCGAGCTCCAAGTCGATGGCGAGATAGAAATGCGGGATGCTGCGCTTCGACAGCGTAAGCCGCTCGGCGATGAAGCGGCGCATGGTATCGTGCGGCACGATCTCGTAGGAGCCTGGCTGATACAGCGCCAGCACCTGATTGTCCGGCATGGCGTCCGGCTCTGCCGCGGCGCGATGCGCGACGAGCTCCTGCGGTGGCCGCGTCTCGACTGCCTCGGCCTCTTCCGTTTCGGCCGGCACTTCCTCCACCGGTTCCTCCACCGGTTCGGCCGCGCGCATCGCTCCGCGCGCCGCGCGCTCGATATCGGCCTTGACGATGCGGCCATGGGGGCCAGAGCCGTTCAGTTCTTGCAGATCGAGGCCGAATTCGCGCGCCAGCCGCCGCGCCAGGGGCGAAGCGAAGATACGGACGTGATCTTGCTTGCCGTTGCCCCTGATCTGCTGGGCGATCCGATGCATCACCTGCTCGGTCTCTCCCTCTCCCCTTTGGGGAGAGGGTTGGGGTGAGGGGCTTCCGGAATCAGTTGGCGCATGACCCCCCTCACCCGCCGGGTCTTCGTCCTGCGGGCTACGGCGGGCGACTTCTTCCCGCAGGGGAGAGGTGGAGGAGGTTGCTGCGTCCTCGTCCTCGGTCAGCAAATTGGCGATGGGGAAATTGACCGGGACATGCTCGGTGCCGCCGGCGACGAGCAGCTTGTCGATTCTGCCGTCCTCCGGCGCCTCGACCTCCATGGTGGCCTTGTCGGTCTCGATCTCGGCCACCACGTCGCCGCTCCGGACGGTGTCGCCTTCCTTGACGTGCCATTTTGCGAGCTTGCCCTCCTCCATGGTGGGCGAGAGCTGCGGCATGAGGATCTGCGTCGGCATGGGATTACAGCTTTCCCTGCGTGGCGGCGAAAGCCTCTTCCCAATGCTGACCATCGAACGGCGTGACATTCACGACCGTGACCTGGCCGTCGTCGAGGCAGCGCACATTGACGCTATAGCCGTCGGGCTTGGATCGCGGCACGTAGAAGCTCTTCACGCCGCAGACCGAGCAGAAATGATGTTTCGCGGTGCCGGTATTGAATGTGTAGGTCGCGATCTTGTCGGCGCCTTGCAGCAGCCGGAATCGGTCCTTCTCGACGTGCAAATGCAGATGGCCGCTCTTGGCGCATATCGAGCAATTACATTCCCGCACCTCGATCTCGTCCGGCGCCAGCACCTCGAAGCGCACCGCACCGCAATGGCAGCCGCCAGTCTTCCAGCTCATCGGAGCGTCGCCCATCCGCATCACTCCCGGTAGCAGACCGACTTCGCGGCCTCGACGACATGCTCGACCGAGGGCAAAGCGAGCTTCTCGAGATTGGCGGCGTAGGGCATTGGCACGTCGGCGCCGATGACCTTGATCGGCGGCGCATCAAGATAGTCGAAGCCATCCAACGCTACGCGCGCGCAAATCTCCGATGCCACGGAACAGACCGGCCAGCCCTCTTCAACGGCGACCAGCCGGTTGGTCTTGCGAACCGAGGCGAGCACCGTCTCCAGGTCGAGCGGACGAAGGGTGCGCAAGTCGATCACCTCTGCCTCGATCCCTTCCTCGGCGAGTTGCTTGGCGGCGTCGAGCGCATAAGCCATGCCGCGCGAGAAGGAGACGATGGTGACGTGGCGGCCCTCGCGCGCCACCCGCGCTTTGCCGATCGGCAGCACGAAGTCGTTGAGCTTCGGCACCTCGAAGCTCTGGCCATAGAGAATTTCGTTCTCCAGGAACACGACGGGGCTTGGATCGCGGATCGCAGCCTTCAGCAAGCCCTTGGCGTCGGCGGCGGTGTAGGGCGCGATCACCTTCAGCCCCGGCACATGCGCGTACCACGCGGCGTAGTTCTGGCTGTGTTGGGCCGCGACGCGCGCCGCCGCCCCGTTCGGCCCCCGGAAGACGATCGGGCAGTGCATCTTGCCGCCCGACATATAGAGCGTCTTGGCGGCCGAGTTGATGATGTGGTCGATCGCCTGCATGGCGAAGTTCCAGGTCATGAACTCGACGATCGGTTTCAGCCCGGCAAAGGCGGCGCCGACGCCGATGCCGGCAAAACCATATTCGGTGATCGGCGTGTCGACCACGCGCTGCGGCCCGAACTCGTCGAGCAGGCCTTGGGTCACTTTGTAGGCGCCCTGGTACTGGCCGACTTCCTCGCCCATCACGAACACGGCGGGGTCGCGGCGCATCTCCTCGGCCATGGCGTCGCGCAGCGCCTCGCGCACGGTGAGGCTGACCATCTCGATGCCGGGGGGGACTTCGGGCTCGCGCCGAGGCTCGGCCGACGCGACCTGCGGTCCCGCCGGCGCCTCTTCCACAAGCGGCGGCGCTTCGCCAAGATCGGCCGGCGGCTCTGCGGTCTCATCCTTCGTGACGGTGTCCTGAGGAGCGGCTGCAGTAGGCTCCTCGAAGGATGAGACCCCGGCATCTTCGCCGTCGGCGTAGAGGACGGCGATCGGCCGGTTCACCGCCACGTGCTCGGTGCCCTCGGGCACGAGGATCTTGTCGATGCGGCCCTCGTCCACAGCTTCGATTTCCATGGTCGCCTTGTCGGTCTCGATCTCGGCGATGACGTCGCCAGCGCGCACGTTGTCGCCCTCGCGCACCAGCCATTTGGCGAGCTTTCCCTCCTCCATGGTGGGGGACAGCGCCGGCATGAGAATTTCTGTTGGCATGAGGCGGGGGGATCAGGTCGCGGTCACGTCGGTGTAAAGCTCGGATGGATCCGGCTCGGGATCGCTCTGCGCGTACTCGGCCGCCTCGTTGACGCGCGCGCGCACTTCGCGGTCGATCTCCTTGAGTTCCTCCTCGCTCGCCCGGCCTTCGTCAAGGAGGCGCTTGCGCAACAGCTCAATCGGGTCGCGATGCTCGCGCATCTCTTGCACCTCCTCGCGCGTGCGGTACTTGGCGGGGTCGGACATGGAATGTCCGCGATAGCGGTAGGTGAGCATTTCGAGGATCTTCGGCCCCTCTCCCCCGCGCGCGCCGGCGACGGCGCGGTCGCCGGCGGCCTTCACCGCGGCGACGTCCATGCCGTCGACCTGTTCGCCGGGAATGCCGTACACCGAGCCGCGATGGTAAAGTTCCTCGGCCAGCGCGCTGCCGCGTTCGACCGCCGTGCCCATGGCATAGTGATTGTTCTCGATGACATAGATCACCGGGAGCTTCCATAGGGATGCCATGTTGAAGCTCTCATAGACTTGGCCCTGATTGGCCGCACCCTCGCCGAAATAGGTGAGGCAGACGCGATCGTTGCCGCGATATTTGTTGGCGAAGGCAAGTCCCGTGCCGAGCGGCGCCGGCGCGCCGACGATACCGTGGCCGCCATAGAAGTTTCGTTCGGGCGAGAACATGTGCATCGAGCCGCCCTTGCCCTTCGCATAGCCGTGGCGGCGTCCGGTCAGCTCGGCCATCACGCGTCTCGGGTCCATGCCGCAGGCCAGCATGTGGCCGTGGTCGCGATAGGCGGTGATGACCTGATCGTCTTCGGAGATCGCCATCTGCATGCCGGCGACAACGGCTTCCTGGCCGATATAGAGATGGCAGAAGCCACCGATGAAGCCCATGCCGTAGAGCTGGCCCGCCTTCTCCTCGAAGCGGCGGATCAGCAGCATCAGACGGTACGCGGTGAGTTCCTGCTCGGCCGTCAGGGCGGGCGGCGGCGGGCTCTCCGCGACGCGGCGCATGCGCTCCTCTTCGAGCCAGGGATTGGCGGCGGCGGGATTGAGCGTGGGGGAATTCACTGCCGTTCCTCGTCACGAAGCCCCGGATTCGCGTCCGAGGCTAGCACGGGCGGCAAGTCCCCTGAATGACTTTAGCGCTTGCGGTTGGAACCCGTGGCGCCCGTGACCTCGGGCACCTTCTGCCGCCGCTTCAACATGATGAGGTCGTCGGAATGGGCGAGATTGAGAATGGCGCGGGCGCGCTCGTCCAGCATATCTGGATCGAGACTCTCGGGCCGGAGCAGGGCCACGTCGCGCTCGAGCCGCTCGCGCACCTCCTGTAGGCCTGCGAGCTCGCCTTCAAGCACCGCCTTGCGCCCCTCGAGGTCGGCGCGGGCCTTCAGCCCATGGTCGCCGATCTGCAGATGGTAAGCGAAATAGCCGGCCGCCCCCAGCGCCAGCAGAGGAAAGATGAGAGCTCTGAAACGCATACTACCCCCGTAAGCAGGATAGAATCGCCCGCGAGCCGTTAAGCGAAGCTTACCGTCCGCGTTTTAGTACCGAGCGACCGGCATAACGGGCGCGGGAGCCAAGCTCCTGCTCGATGCGGATCAGCTGGTTATATTTCGCCACGCGGTCGGAACGGGCGAGCGAGCCGGTCTTGATCTGCCCGCAATTGGTGGCGACGGCGAGGTCGGCGATGGTCGCGTCCTCGGTTTCGCCGGATCGGTGCGACATCACCGCGGCGTAGCCCGCTGCTTGCGCCATGCGGACCGCATTGAGCGTCTCGGTCAGGGTACCGATCTGGTTCACCTTCACCAAAATCGCGTTGGCGATGCCCTGGTCGATGCCCCGCTTCAGCCGCGCGACATTGGTGACGAACAGGTCGTCGCCGACGAGTTGCACCTTGTCGCCGAGCGTCTCGGTCAGTGCCCGCCAGCCCTCCCAGTCGTCCTCGCTCATGCCGTCTTCGATGGAGAAGATCGGATAGTTGGCGACCAGTTCGCCGTAATAGGAAGCGAGTTGATCGGAGGTCAGTGTCCGCTTCTCGCCTTTGAGGAAATAGCGGTCCTCGCCGTAGAACTCGGTCGCCGCGGCATCGAGCGCAAGATAGATGTCGTCACCGGCGCGATAGCCGGCGGCGTTGATCGCCGCCATGACGAAGTCGAGCGCTTCGCGGGTCGAGGCGAGATTGGGCGCGAAGCCGCCCTCGTCGCCGACCGCGGTATTGTGGCCCGCGCCTTTCAGCGCGTGCTTGAGTGCATGGAAGATCTCGGCGCCCATGCGCACGGCTTCGGCGATATTCGCCGCGCCGACCGGCACGATCATGAATTCCTGGAAGTCGATCGGATTGTCGGCATGCACGCCGCCATTGACGATGTTCATCATCGGCACCGGTAGGAGCGCCGCTTCCTTGCCGCCGACATAGGCGTAAAGCGGTAGGCCTTGCGCGACGGCTTCCGCCTTGGCGGCGGCGAGCGACACGCCGAGAATGGCGTTGGCACCGAGGCGCTTTTTGTTCTCGGTGCCGTCGAGATCGCGCAAGCGCTGATCGAGACCGCGCTGGTTTGAGGCATCGAAGCCCTGCAAGGCCTTGCGGATCTCGCCGTTGACGGCGTCCACCGCTTTTCTGACGCCCTTGCCGCCATAGCGCGTACCGCCGTCTCTAAGCTCGTGCGCCTCATGTGCGCCGGTCGAGGCGCCGGCCGGCACGGCGGCGCGGCCGTAATGGCCGCCTTCCAGCACCACGTCGACCTCAACGGTCGGGTTGCCGCGGCTGTCGAGAATTTCCCGGCCGAGGATGGTGGCGATGGCGGTCATGGCGCTCCTTTGGCGAGTTGATTGCCACGGCCGCCCGTGACACGCTTGTCCGCCCGCGGGTTTTATCGGGTTCAAAGGCAAGCGCAAGGGGCTTCCCAGTAGGAGTTGGCGATGGCGGAGATGCAGATTTATCGCGGCGGCTGTCACTGCGGCTGCGTGCGCTACGAAGTTGAAACCACGCTCGATCCGGTCATTTCCTGCAATTGCTCGATCTGTCAGAAGCAGGGCTCGCTATGGGCGTTCCCCAAGCCGGAGCAGTTCACTCTGTTGTCTGGCGCGGATGATCTCGCCGACTACCAGTTCAACCGCAAGATCATCCACCATCTGTTCTGCCGCAATTGCGGCGTGGCCCCGTTTGCCAGGGGGAAGAACGCCGACGGCTCGGAGGCGGTCAGCATCAATGTGCGGTGCCTCGACGACCTCGACCTCGACGCACTCACGCTCACTCCGTTCGACGGCAAGAGCCTGTAACGAGCGGCCGGTCGCGTTCGCTGCTAACCCGGAGGTGGCGCCGAGGCGCTTGCCATCGGCGTGCCCCTCCCCTTGCGCGGCGGCTGGCCGCAGCCGGGCAACGGGGTCATGATTACCTCGACGCCGGAATCGTATTTGTTCATCGCCCCCGACGCCGCATCGACGCCGAGCCCGATGATGCCGCCGAAGATCACGTTCCCCGCAGTCATGACCTCCGTATGGGAGCCGAGCGTGCCGACGCCGGGGCCAAAGCATTGCGCCGAACAGGAAACGGCGACGTTGTGCCGGCTCTTCGGCAAAACGATATTGGCGGGCGTTTGCACTGTGCGGGTGCCGATGGCGGGTGATTGCAGCTGACAGAGCGCGCCGGGCGCGCCGGGTGTATTGACCGAAACTTGCTGCTCAGTGCCTTTGACGATCGTCGAGCAACCGGCAAGCAAGATGGAAATCGCACTCAATGCGGCAGTTAATCGTCCCATGGCCCCGCCCCCCAAGCTTGGGCCTCCCTCCAAAGTAGTAGTGTATATACAAAGCAACTAATGCGCGGGTCAATTCGCGGATCGGAAACCGGCCTTTGCTTGCTAGGTTCGGGCGGCAACTCCGACGGAAGCGTGCATGACGACGCATTCAGAGGCCGGCGCTTTGGTGCTGTTTTCCGGTGGGCAAGATTCCACCGTGTGTCTCGCTCATGCGCTGGACACATATGCCCGAGTCGAGACGGTCGGCTTCGACTATGGCCAGCGGCACGGCATCGAGCTCGAGTGCCGGCAGCGCGTCAGGAGCGAGATCGCGCACCGTTTCCCAGCTTGGGCGCCGCGGCTCGGTCCGGACCATCTGATCGACATCGCGAGCTTCGGGGTGATCGGCGAGACCGCCCTTACCTCGGACGCCGAAATCGAGATGCTCGCCTCAGGACTGCCATCGACTTTCGTACCGGGCCGCAATCTCATGTTCTTCGTCTATGCGGCGGCGCTCGGCTACCGGCGCGGACTTGTCACGCTGGTCGGCGGCATGTGCGAGACGGACTATTCCGGATATCCGGATTGCCGCGACGCCACCTTGCGGGCGCTGGAGCAAGCGATCAGGCTCGGTACGGAAATTCCTTTCAAGATCGAGACGCCGCTGATGTGGTGCACCAAGGCCGAGACTTGGGAGCTCGCCCAGAAGCTCGGCGGGGAGGCACTGGTCAATCTCATCGTCGAGGAGACGCATACTTGCTACAAAGGCGAGCGGGGCCTCAGGCACGACTGGGGCTATGGCTGCGGCGCCTGCCCGGCTTGCGAGCTTCGCGCCAAGGGCTATGCAGGGTGGCAGGCAGCCGCCCCAAAGAGGCAGCGCCGATAGATTGTCACGCCTTGTGAAGGGGATGCGCCTCCAACCTGAGGCGATCCGCGCCGCAGACGCCACGCTCCTGATAGTATTTAATCTTGCCGCCCTGCGATCTGGGTGCGGGGCCTTGGTAATTTAGGGGGGATCGATGAGTTAGCAAAAACGCAAACCGTGGATGACCGCAGCCGCTGTGCTGGTCGCCGGCCTCGTCATTGCAGGCCTTGGCGTCTGGACCAGTGATCCGGTGCAGAAGGCTATGGCGCCGACGGAGCTCGCCCAGGAGGACAGCGCAATGTCTGGGGCCTCCACCGGAAAGGAGACTCCCGCCGCCCAGGTTGCCGAAGACGAAGAAGCTGCCGCCGAGGAGGAAAAGGCTGCTGCCGAGGATTTGGCTGCCGCCGCCGAGGAGAAGAAAATTGCCGCCGCGGACGAGGCGGCCGCCGAGGAAGAAAAAGATCCTCCGGACGGCAAAGCGGACCCCGCCGGAGACGCCGCGTGCTGCAAGCAGGGAGACATGCCGCCGCCGATTGAGCTCGCGAAGCAGGTGCCGCCGGGCGGACTGCACAATCCCTACGATTGGCAGAAGCTCAAGGCGGAGTCGCCGGAGGATTATCTCGTCAAGCAGTTCCGCCTGCCGGGCTGCAACGAGTGTCACGGCGGTGGTGGCGGCGGTGGCTTCTGCCCTGCCCTCAGCCAGGGCGTCTGGTTCTGGGGCAATACCGACGACGTGCTGTTCCGGCTGATTGCGCTCGGCTCCGCCGACCTCGAGAAGCAAGGCTTCGAGAGAATCCAATGGGGAACGGTGCATGCGCCGATGCCGATGATGGGACACGTCATCAAGACATCCGACCATCTTTGGAAGATCGTCGCCTTCATTCGCACGATCAATCCGCCCGGGACCAATCCTCCGGAGAAGGTAATTCCAGGCCGCTATCCCCCACCCGGAGAAAAGAAGGCGGAGTAGCTGCACCTTCCAACCAACGTGCGGACGGGACGAGGCGGTGACGCCTCTCCTGCCTTGCGCTTCGCCCCAAAGGTTCGCCGGGCGGCCGCCTCGCTGCGACGCAGCGTGCAGAATCAGGCACGATAGAGCAGTGTCGCGACAGGCGGCATCGCGCGGGGAGTGCGTTGGACGATGCTGGAGGAAGAGCGCGTCATAGGTCCGTTCAGGACTTATCAGCTGATCGGCCTGTTGCTCGGGCCGCTCGCTTTCGCGGCGATGATGCTCAGTCCGCCGCCTGCAGGGCTTTCCGCCGCGGGTTGGGCGACTGCCGCGCTCGCGGTGTGGATGGCAATCTGGTGGGCGACCGAGGCGCTGCCGCTATTCGCCACCGCGCTTCTGCCGCTCGTCATGCTACCGCTGCTCGGCATCTCCAATCTCCACGAAGCCGCGGCGCCGTTCGCCAACCCGGTGGTGTTTCTGCTGTTCGGCGGTTTTCTCATCGCGCTTGCGGTGCAGCGCTGGAACCTGCACCGGCGCATCGCTTTCCACATCATCCTCAGCGTCGGCAACCGGCCGCTCAATCTGGTCGGCGGCGTCATGCTGGCGACCGCCGCCATCTCGATGTGGATCAGCAACACCGCGACCACGGTGATGATGCTGCCGATCGCGATCTCGCTGATCACCGTGATCTTGCCGGAAGGGACGATGCGAGGGCGCGAGGAAACCAACTTCGCCGCGGCGATGATGCTGGGGGTGGCCTATGCGGCCTCGATCGGCGGCATGTCGACCTTGATCGGCTCGCCGCCCAATGCGCTCGCGGCAAGCTATCTCGGCCAGACCTTCAACGTGCAGGTGAGCTTCGCCGAATGGATGGCGATTGCACTGCCCATTGTCGTGGTGATGCTAGCGTTCGCCTTCTTGGTGCTCACCCGCTTGACCTTTCCTTTCTCGAAGGCGCTGGCCGGAACCGAGACCCATGTCGTCGCCGACATGCTGCGGGAGATGGGTCCGATCACCACGCCGGAAAAGCGCGTGGCGCTGATCTTCACCGCGGTGGCGGCGGGCTGGATCCTGCATCCCTTGATCGGCGGCTGGGTCGGCGCCCGGATCACCGATACCGGGATCGCCGTCGCCGGGGCGATCGCGCTCTGCGCCATTCCGGCCGATTGGCCCGCGCGGCGGTTCCTGCTCGACCGGGAGACCGCGCGCAAGGCGCCGTTCGATATTCTGATCCTGTTCGGCGGCGGCTTGAGCTTGGCGCAGGCCATCGAAAATTCGGGTCTCGCGCTGTGGCTCGGCAACGGCCTCTCCTTCCTGCACGGCATGCCGCTGATCGTGCTGGTTGGGGGTGCGTGTCTGCTGGTCGTGTTCTTGACCGAGTTGATGAGCAACACGGCGACGGCTGCAGCCTTCCTGCCGATCGCCGGTAGTTTGGCGATCGGCGCCGACACAGCGCCGCTGCTGATCGGGGTTGCGGTCGGGCTCGCGGCCTCTTCGGCCTATATGCTTCCGGTCGCCACCTTGCCGAATGCACTGGTGTTCGGCACGGGACTCGTGACCCTGCCGCAGATGCTGCGCGCCGGATTCATTCTGAGTCTGATTGGCGCCGCGGTGATCACCACGGGCATCGTCCTTGCCGCCCCGTTTCTGTCCGGGTGATTCCGCGCCCTTGCGTCCGAACACACGAAGGGCCAAGTTCTCGCCCATGTATTCGGTCAAGGAAATCTATTACACGCTGCAAGGCGAAGGCGCGCAGACTGGGCGCGCCGCCGTGTTCTTGCGCTTTGCCGGCTGTAATCTCTGGTCGGGCCGCGAGGGCGACCGTGCGGACGCGACTTGCAATTTCTGCGATACAGATTTTGTCGGCACCGACGGACCGGGCGGCGGCAAGTTCGCGACCGCCGAGGAATTGGCGCGCGCGGCGCGCGCGATTTGGCGGGGCAATTCCGGAACGCCGCCATTCGTGGTGCTGACCGGCGGCGAGCCGATGCTGCAAGTCGACGATGCCTTGATAGCGGCGCTGCATGCGCAAGGTTTCGAAATCGCCATCGAGACCAACGGCACCCTGCCAGTGCCGCGCGCGATCGATTGGATCTGCGTGAGCCCCAAGGCCGGAGCCAAGCTCGTGCAGCGCTCGGGCGACGAGTTGAAGCTGGTCTATCCGCAAGCCGCGCTCGACCCGCGCGTGCTGGAAGGCCTCGACTTCAAGCATTTCCTGCTGCAGCCGTTGGATGAAGGCGCCAAGTCGCCCGCTAACCTTAGCGCCGCGATTAGTTACTGCCAGGCCCATCCCAAATGGCGTTTGAGCCTGCAAACCCATAAATTGCTCGGCCTGCCCTAACCCTTGGCAGTAGTGCCGAAAATCGCCTAAACACCGCCATGCGTGTCTATAAGGAATTCTTCTTCGAAGCCGCCCATTTCCTGCCCTCGGCGCCTCAAGGGCATCCGAATGCGCGTGTGCACGGACATTCCTTCCGCGTGCGGGTGACGGTCGACGGCGAGCCGGACTCTGCGAGCGGCATCTTGATTCACTTCGACGATCTTGACGCGGCCATCGCCGATGTGCGCGATGCGCTGGATCATCGTCTGCTGAACGAGGTCGAAGACTTGCAGGCGCCGACCTTGGAGCGGATCGCCATGTGGCTGTGGGATCGCTTGCACAATCGCCTGCCCGGGCTGGCCGAGATCGAGATCGCGCGCGATTCCTGCCATGAAGGCTGCGTCTATCGTGGGCCGCGGCCCAGGCTCGCGGCGGAGTAGACGAGATGGCGCGCAAGATCACCGGATTGCGGCAGCTCGGCGCGAAGTCGCCGCTGCCCAAGTCACCGGCGGAAGCCGAGCTCGAGCGGGTGGCAAATCCGCATCGAGACACCGCCTATATCGCCCGCTTCACGGCGCCCGAATTCACCTGTCTTTGCCCGGTGACCGGTCAGCCGGACTTTGCGCATTTCGTCATCGACTATGCGCCACGCCAGTGGCTCGTCGAGTCGAAATCGCTGAAGCTGTATCTGGCGAGCTTCCGCAATGTCGGCGCCTTTCACGAGGATGCCACCATCGCCATCGGCAAGCGCATGGTCGAGCTGGTGGAGCCGGCGTGGCTCAGGATCGGCGGCTATTGGTATCCGCGCGGCGGCATTCCCATTGACGTGTTTTGGCAGCACGGCACGCCGCCAGAAGGCGTGTGGATTCCCGATCAGGGCGTTGCGCCCTATCGCGGCCGGGGCTGACCCAATTCCGGCCGCAGGCGTGATGCTTAGTGGCTGGTGCGCTTCACCAGGCGGTCGATCTCGATCAGCTCCTTGAGCAGCGGCTCGAGCGAAGCGAGTGGGAGCATATTGGGACCGTCGGAGGGGGCGCGGTCGGGATCCTGATGCGTCTCGATGAAGAGACCGGCCACGCCCACCGCCACCGCCGCGCGGGCGAGCACCGGCACGAAACGCCGCTCGCCGCCGCTCGCCGCCCCCTGCCCGCCTGGCTGTTGCACCGAATGCGTCGCGTCGAAGATCACCGGCGCGCCCGTCTCGGCGAGGATCGGCAGCGCGCGCATGTCGGAGACGAGCGCGTTGTAGCCGAAGGAGACGCCGCGCTCGGTGACGAGCACGTTCGGATTAGCGGCGCCGATGATCTTGGCGACGACATGCTTCATGTCCCATGGTGCCAAGAACTGGCCCTTCTTGACGTTTATCGGCTTGCCCGTGCGCGCGGCGGCGACGAGCAAATCGGTCTGCCGGCAGAGGAAGGCCGGAATCTGCAATACATCGACCGCTTCGGCAATGGCTGCGCATTGCTGCGCCTCATGCACGTCGGTGGTGATGGGAAGACCTGTCGTTTCCCTGATCTCCGCGAAGATCGGAAGCGCCTCCTTGAGACCGAGTCCGCGGGCGCTCTGAGCACTGGTGCGGTTCGCCTTGTCGAAGGAGCTTTTGTAGACCAGCCCGAGCCTCAGCCTTTCGGCGATTTCTTTCAGCGCCAGCGCGGTTTCCAGCGCGTGCGCCCGGCTCTCCAGAAGGCAAGGTCCGGCAATAAGAGCAAGCGGCAAGTCGTTGCCGAACGTCGCATTTCCGGCCGACACCGCCGCGCTCGGCACGGGCTTTATGGCTTCATTCATGGGCCGACCATGGGACCGGGCAGCGCGGGCGTCAACTGGCCGCCGGCGCGGATAGGAGAGCTGCTGGGTTACACCAGGCGGCTCTGCTCCAGGGCTGCGCCGATGAACGACCTGAACAGTGGATGCGGCGCAAAAGGACGTGACTTCAGCTCGGGGTGGAACTGCACGCCGATGAACCAGGGATGGTCGGGGATCTCGACGATCTCGGGCAGAAGGCCGTCGGGCGAAAGCCCGGAGAAGCGCAAGCCCGCGGCTTCGAGCTTGTTGCGGTAGCGGGTGTTGACCTCGTAGCGGTGGCGGTGGCGTTCGGAGATGCGCGTCGTGCCGTAGATCTCGGCGACCTTGCTGCCCTTGGCGAGCACGGCGTCATAGGCGCCGAGCCGCATGGTGCCGCCGAGATTGCCGTTCTGCTCGCGGCGCTCGAGGTCGTCGCCCTTCATCCATTCGGTCATGAGCCCGATCACTGGCTCCTCGGTCGGGCCGAACTCGGTCGAGCTCGCGCCCTCGATGCCGGCGATGTCGCGCGCGACCTCGATCACCGCCATCTGCATGCCGAAGCAGATGCCGAAATAGGGTAGACCGCGGGTACGCGCGAATTTGGCGGCCTGGATCTTGCCTTCGGCGCCGCGCTCGCCGAAGCCGCCCGGCACGAGAATGCCGTTCACGTCCTCGAGATAGGCGGTGGCATCCTGGCTCTCGAAGATCTGCGACTCGATCCATTCGAGATTGACCTTCACCTTGTTGGCGATGCCGCCATGCACCAGCGCCTCGTTGAGCGATTTATAGGCGTCCTTCAGCCCGGTATATTTGCCGACCACGGCAACGGTCACCTCGCCGTCGGGATTGGCGACGGTCTCGGCGATCTTGCGCCAGGAGGTGAGATCGGGTTCGGGTGCGTTGGTGATGCCGAAAGCGGCGAGCACCTCGCGGTCGAGACCTTCCGCATGATAGGCGACCGGCACGTCGTAGATGCTTTGCACGTCGAGCGCCTGGATCACCGCCTCGGGCCGCACGTTGCAGAACAGCGCGATCTTGCGCCGCTCGTCCTTGGGGAGCGGCCGGTCGGTGCGGCAGAGCAGCACGTCCGGCTGGATGCCGATCGAGCGCAGCTCCTTGACCGAATGTTGAGTGGGCTTGGTCTTGAGCTCGCCCGCGCTCGGAATATAGGGCACCAAGGTCAGATGAATGAAGGCGGTCGAGCCGCGCGGCAGCTCGTTGCCGAGTTGGCGGATCGCCTCGAAGAATGGCAGTCCCTCGATATCGCCCACCGTGCCGCCGATCTCGCAGAGCACGAAATCGACGCCCTCATTGCCTGAGGTGATGAACGCCTTGATGGCGTCAGTGACGTGCGGGATGACCTGAACGGTCGCGCCGAGATAGTCCCCGCGCCGTTCCTTGCCGATGATCTCCTGGTAAAGCCGCCCGGTGGTGACGTTGTCGGCTTGGCTCGCAGGCCGCCCGGTGAAGCGCTCGTAATGGCCGAGATCGAGATCGGTCTCGGCGCCGTCATCGGTGACGAACACCTCGCCATGCTGATAGGGGCTCATGGTTCCCGGATCGACATTGAGATAGGGATCGAGCTTGCGCAAGCGCACGCTGAACCCGCGAGCCTGTAGCAGCGCACCGAGCGCCGCAGAGGCGAGCCCCTTGCCGAGTGAGGAAACCACGCCGCCGGTAATGAAGACGTACCGCGCCATGGGCCTCGACCATACACCGAAACGCGACTGAGTCGGTAGCCCCAAACGCGATTTGCCGCGCGTGGAGCGGGCTTATCCCCGGCGGCGCAAAGCCCGGTCAGTTTACTGCGATTGCGGCGCCTGCGGTGCTGCCGGGGCCTCCGGCGTAGCTGGAGCCGGCGCGCCGGGGATCTGTAGCGGCGCCAAGCCGCCTCCGCTCGGGAGGATCGTCGGCGCTGGGCGTTGCTGGCTCGCCAGGATAGACAGCGCAAGGCTGGTGGCGAAGAAGGCAGCTGCTAGCACCGCGGTGGTCTTGGTGAGCGCATTGCCGGCGCTGCGTCCGGTCATGAAACCGCCGCTACCGCCGCCGCCGATGCCGAGCGCACCGCCTTCGGAGCGCTGCAGCAGAACGATGCCCACCAGCGCCACGCAGATCATCACATGAATCAGAAGAATAACCGTCGTCATCTTGTCGCCTTCGCATCCGAAGGCGCTGTCTTATCCGAACCGGCCACGGTTTGGCTAGGGTTCGCGTCGGCGATGGTTCTTTGTGCCGCAGCCGGGTTGCGGTTTGGCAAGGGCATCTCCGGGTCGACGGTGCCGCCCGCCGCAGGCGTGCTAGGGACGCTTGCTGCCGCAGCACTTGCCGGCAGCGCCGGCTTACGGTCTGGCAAGGTTACCGAATCGGGATTGTTCAACGCCCGCTGCATGGCCCTGGCGACCACGCTTTCGCGGCAGCGGAATTTGAGCTTCTCCTCGACCAGGAGAAATTCCCGCACTTTCTCGATGTCGGCCTCGTTGAGGTGGTTCTTGACCCAGTCGGGTCCCTGCTCGAGTGCGGACTGCATTTTGGAGGTCAGTAGCTTCTTGCGCTCGACTTCGAGTTTGGCGCACGCGTCTTTTTCCAGCGGCTCGGCGAAGCCGATCGTGCCAAATGACACCACCGAGCTCGCGGCGACCAGCGCCACGGCAATGAAGCGCAGCATCGGCATCCTCACGTCCCCGCGGGAAAGAGGGTCCCCTCGGAGACCAAATCAATCCCCCGGACAGAATGGCGAAAATCACCCCGTTTGCCAACCCTGCTCGCGTCGGTTGTGGCCAGCGTCAGTCGGGGCCGCTGTAAACCGAGGCGATAGTATAGAAATCGGCCGCCTTGAGGCTTGCGCCCCCAACCAACGCCCCATCGACGCCGGGCACAACAAGCAGCTCGTTCGCATTGGCTGGCTTCACCGAGCCGCCATACAGAATGCGCAAAGCCTTCGCCCCGCCGTCACCGAGGGCCCTGCCGAGCTCTCCGCGAATGAAACCGTGCACCTCCGCGATATCGGCTTGTGTCGGCGTAAGTCCCGAGCCGATTGCCCAGACGGGCTCGTAGGCAATCGCCGTATTGGCGCCGCGCGCCGTGTCCGGCACGGACCCGTTGAGCTGATGCCTGATGACCTCAAGTGTTTTGCCGTCACGCCGCTCCTGTTCCGTCTCGCCGACACAAATGAGGGCCGTGAGTCCGGCACGATGCGCCGCGCGTGCCTTGGCGAGGACCAGCGCATCGGTCTCGCCGTGATCAATGCGCCGCTCGGAATGACCGACGATCACCGCACTCGCCCCGGCATCGGCAAGCATCTCGGCGGAAAGATCGCCGGTATGGGCGCCTTCGGCCTCGGCGTGGCAATCCTGCGCGCCGAGCATGATCGTGCTTCCGGTCAGGAAGTAGCGGGCCTGGGCCAGTAAGGTCGCTGGCGGGCAGACCATGATGTCGGCTTCCGCAATTGGGCGTTCGGCCAGTCGATCCTTGAGCGCCTTGAGCTCGGCGAGCGAGGCCGCAAGCCCATGCATTTTCCAATTGCCTGCGACGAGCGGCCTGTTCGCTGCCACGTCCCCTCCCTCATCGCGCTCCGGCCAGGAGCGGTTCTTTACCGTCTGCCAAGACCTTGGCCAGATACCCTGCCTTGCCGGGCTGCTACTTGCTACCTATGATGCCGCCGCCGCGCGAGGAAGTCCTAGCATCGGACGCCAGCGCGGCTTTGGCAATTAACGAATGGAAGGTCTTAAAGCGTGGCACTCGACACATTGCGCAAAGGGGCGGCCAGGACGCTCGGCCTGATCCTCGTCGGCTTGCTGGTGATCAGCTTTGCGGTTTGGGGGATCGCCGACATTTTCACCGGCTATGGCGGGCAAACCCTGATCCGTGTCGGGAAAACGGAGATCAGCGGGCAGGATTATCTGCGCGCGCAGCAAGAGGTGCTGCGATCGATGAGCGCGCAGGCCGGACGCAGTCTCTCCCTGCAAGAGGCGCGCGCGCTTGGCCTCGACAATCGCGTGATGGAGCGGCTGATCGGCGGCGCCGCGGTCGACAATCATGCGAAGGACCTGCATCTCGGCATCACCGACGCGGCCATTCTCGAGCAGGTCATGAACGATCCGGCTTTTAAGGACTCGCTCGGCAATTTCAGCCCCGCGGTCTTCCAGCAAGTGCTTTACTCGATCGGCATGAACGAGCACGGCTATTTGGCGTCGCTACGGGAAAGCAATTTGCGCCGTCAGGTTCTCGCGACGGTTGGCAGGGTCCCAAACAGCCCCGAGATTCTCATCGACGCACTCAACAACTTCAATGGTGAGACGCGCACCTTGCGTTATGTGCTGGTTCCGTCGAGCGTGGTCGGCACCATACCGGATCCGACCGAGGAGGACCTCAAGCGTTACTATGAAAATCATCAGAGCAAATACACGCAGCCTGAATATCGCAAAGTGGGCGTGCTCGCGGTCACGCCGGAGACCGTCAAAGCCGAGGTCAACATCACCGAAGCCGATCTCCGGGCCGCATACGAGGCGAGCAAGGATCAGCTCGGCAAGCCAGAGAAGCGGCATGTGCAGCAGATCACCTTTCCTGATCTCGCCGCGGCCAATGCGGCTTATCAAAAGCTGCAATCCGGGACCGATTTTGTGGCCCTAGCCAAAGAGCAGGGCTTGAGCGAAGCCGATATCGATCTCGGCACGGTAAGCCGCGCGGAGCTTGCCGATTCCGCCATCGCCGAGGCCGCGTTTACACTCGAGGCCAACAAAGTCAGCGAACCTGTTTCCGGCAAGCTCGGCAATGTCGTGTTGCTGCGCGTAACCTCGATCGAGCCCGGTAGCATGCCGACATTCGAAGAAGCCAAGGCCGATCTCGAGAAGAAGCTGCTCAAGGAGCGAGCTTCGGGCGCGATCTTCGATTTGCATGACAAGGTTGAGGACGAGCTCGCTGCGGGCACGACGCTCTCCGAGACCGCCGGCAAGCTCAAGCTTGACTATCAGCTGTTCCACCAGATCGACCGCGACGGACGCAAGCCCGACGGTTCGGCGGTCGCCTTACCGGCACAGAAGGAGGTGTTGAACGCGGCGTTCGCCACCGATACGGGAGTCGAGAACGACCCGATTGACGCCAAGGACGAGGGCGTCATCTGGTACGAGGTATTGGGGGTCGTGCCCGAGCAACTCAAGCCCTTCGATCAGGTCAAAGATCAGGTGGCCAAGGATTGGCACGAGGACGAGCTGCGCACGCGGCTGGCCAAATATGCGCAGGACCTGATCGCCAGCCTGGACGGCGGCAAGACGCTCGAAGACGTCGCCAAAGAGCTGAATGTCGAGGTGCTGACCAGCGATCCTCTGAAACGCGACAGCATCACCGTGAATATCCTGCCACCTGCGGTGAATCAGGCCTTCGCCCTGCCGGAGAGAGGCTTCGGCTCGGCGCCCTCACCGGTCGGCAATGGGCGCATTGTTTTTCAAGTCGATAAGGTTACCCCCGCCGAGGCTCTAACCGCGCCGGAGACGGATCGTCTTAAGCAGCAGCTCAGTCTCCTCATCAGCGAAGACGCAATCGCTGAATATTTTAGCGCGCTGGAAAACCGCTATGGCGTCTATGTGAACCAGCAGGCCCTCGCCAAGCTGATCGGCAGCGAGGAGCCATGAGTTCTGCCAAGGCTTCGGTGACGCCGTTCGAGCCACAAGGCGTGGGTCGCCCGATCGAGCCGGATTTCGCGAGCTTCGCACGACGCTATGACGAGGGGCTGCCGCTGGTGGCCTGGACGCGGCTCGTCGCCGATCTCGAGACGCCGGTCTCGGCTATGCTGAAGCTCGCGCATGAACGGCCGAACAGTTTCCTTTTGGAATCGGTTGAGGGTGGAGCCACGCGCGGCCGCTATTCGATCATCGGCTGCGAGCCCGATCTGATCTGGCGCGCAGACGGGTCGAGGGCCGAGATCAACCGCGCGCCGCAATCCGACCCGGAGGCGTTCGCCCCCTCGCCGTTGCCGGCGCTCGCCTCCTTGCGCGCATTGCTCGCCGAGTCGACGATCGATCTGCCGCACGAGCTGCCACCAATGGCGGCCGGTATCTTCGGCTATATGGGCTACGACACGGTACGATTGGTCGAGCATTTGCCAGACGAGAAGCCGGACCCGCTCGGTCTGCCGGACTCGATCTTGGTGCGGCCGACCCTGATCGTGATCTTCGACAGCGTGAAGGACGAGATGACGGTGGTGACGCCGGTCAGACCGGCGCCGGGGGTCGGCGCCAAGGCCGCTTACGCACGCGCTGCGGATCGGCTCAATTTGGTACTGGAGCGGCTGGAGCAGCCGTTGCCGCATGCCAGCGATCCTGATCTTGCCGCGCCACATCCGGCGCCCAGGCCTGCGACCGCGCCGGAGGCCTATATGGCCAAGGTCGCGCGGGCGAAGGAGTACATCGCTGCCGGCGATATTTTTCAGGTGGTGCTGAGCCAGCGCTTCGAGGCGCCCTTCACTCTGCCCTCACTCGCGCTTTATCGCGCGCTCAGAAGGATCAACCCTTCGCCCTATCTGTATTATCTGAATTTCGGCGGCTTCGCCGTGGTGGGGTCGAGTCCGGAAATTCTGGTGCGGGTGCGCGACGGCAAGGTCACGATCAGACCGATCGCCGGCACGCGTCCGCGCGGTGCAAGTCCCGACGAGGACAAGATTCTCGCCAAGGAGCTGCTCGCCGACGCCAAAGAGCGTGCCGAGCATCTGATGCTGCTCGATCTCGGCCGCAACGATGTTGGCCGCGTGGCGACCGTCGGCAGCGTGAAGGTCACTGACTCCTTCTTTCTCGAATATTACAGCCAGGTGATGCATATCGTGTCGAACGTCGAGGGGGTGCTCGGGCCCGACTTCGATGCGGTCGACGCCTTGATGGCGGGTTTCCCGGCCGGCACCGTGTCGGGCGCGCCGAAAGTGCGCGCCATGGAGATCATCGACGAATTGGAGGACGAGGCGCGCGGCCCTTATGCCGGCTGCGTCGGCTATTTCTCCGCCGGCGGCGAGATGGACAGCTGCATCGTGCTGAGGACGTCAGTGGTGAAGGACGGCACGATGTATGTGCGCGCCGGCGCCGGCATCGTCGCCGACTCGGTAGCGGAACGCGAGCAGGCCGAGTGCGTGAGCAAGGCGCGGGCTTTGTTCAAGGCGGCCGACGAAGCGGTGCGCTTCGCCGCGCGCGCCAAGCGCGGTCAATGAGCGACCGGCGATGCTCACGCTAAGCCTTCTGCGTCACGCCAAGTCGAGCTGGAAAAACCCGGCGCTCGCGGATATCGACCGGCCGCTGGCTACGCGTGGTGAGAACGACGCGCCGCTGATGGGCAGGGCGATGGCCGAGCACGGCATCGATCCGGAACTCGTGCTTTGCTCCGGAGCCAGGCGCACCCGCGACACGCTCGACCTCGTGCTGCCCGAGCTCAGAGTCGAGCCGAAGGTGGTCTATGACGATGCGCTTTACCACGCGAGTCCCGAGACCATGCTCCAGATGCTGCACGCCGTTCACCCGGGCATGGACCGGGTCATGCTGGTCGGCCACAATCCCGAGATTCAGGCTTTCGCCCTCGATTTGGTGGGGGCGGGGCCGAAGCATTTCCGCGACCGGTTAAGGGCGAAATATCCCACCGCGGGACTGGCTGTGATCAATTTCGCGGCGGGACTCTGGAAGAGCGTCGATGTGAATAGCGGGACCTTGAACCTGTTCCTCGTCCCGCGGGACCTGCGCGGCTAGCGGCGGAAACCTTGACGCGGCGCGGCTCACAAGCGTAACACCACCCCATGCTGACGCTGATCGATAATTACGACAGCTTTACCTACAATCTCGTCCATTTCCTCGGCGAATTGGGCGCGTCGGCGCGCGTCTATCGCAACGACAAGGTGACGGTGGACGAGGTTTTGGCCGAGGCGCCGGAGGCGATCGTGCTCTCCCCCGGGCCTTGCGATCCCGACCGGGCGGGCATTTGCCTGGAGCTGATCGCTCGCGCCGGTCCGGTGGTGCCGATCCTCGGCGTTTGCCTCGGCCATCAGGCCATCGGCCAGGTCTATGGCGGCCGCGTGGTGCGCGCGCCGACCCTGATGCACGGCAAGCTGTCCAAGGTGCACCACACCGGCACGGGTGTGTTCGCGGGTCTGCCACAGGACTTCTCCGCCACGCGCTATCATTCGCTGGTGGTCGAGCCCGAGAGCCTGCCCGCGGAGCTCGAGGTCACCGCCGAAACCGCCGATGGCGTGATCATGGGGCTGCAACACAAGCGCTACCCCGTGCACGGCGTGCAATTCCACCCCGAGAGTATCGCCTCAGAGCATGGCCACCGGCTGCTCGAGAATTTCCTCGACCTGGCCCGGGTCGAGCGTCGCGCCCGCGGCTCGGCGCAACGAGAAGCAGCAAGTGCCCTCTAATCCCGCTGTGGCCGAGACGGCAACTCTTGCCGATCTCCGCCCTGCTCTGCGCAAAGTCGCTGCGGGCGAAAGCCTGACCGAGACCGAAGCCGCACACGCTTTCGAGACAATCATGTCGGGCGGCGCAACCGAGGCGCAGATCGCCGCGCTGCTGATGGGAATGCGCGTGCGCGGCGAGACGGTCGACGAGATCGCCGGCGCTGCCCGCGCGATGCGTGCCAAGGCGCTCAAGGTGCGGGCGCCGGCGGGAGCCATCGATACATGCGGCACCGGCGGCGATGCCAAAGGTACGCACAATATCTCCACTTGCGCCGCCTTCGTGGTCGCCGGCGCCGGCGTGCCAGTTGCCAAGCACGGCAATCGTTCGATCTCCTCGCGCTCGGGCTCGGCGGACGTGCTGGCCGCGCTCGGCGTCAATATCGAATGCGGCCCGGAGACGATCGCCCGATGCATCGAAAGTTGCGGACTCGGTTTCATGTTCGCGCCGGCGCATCACGCCGCGATGCGCCATGTCGCCAAGGTGCGCAGCGAGCTCGGCACGCGCACCATCTTCAATCTGCTCGGGCCGCTCGCCAATCCCGCGAGTGCCGACCATCAGATCATCGGCGTGTTCGCCGAGCAGTGGGTCGAGCCGATCGCACGAGTGCTTGGAAAGCTAGGCGCAAAACGCGCCTGGGTGGTGCACGGCTCCGACGGACTCGATGAGCTGACCACAACCGGCATCAGCCATGTCGCGGCGCTCGACGCGGGCGAAGTCTCCATCTTCAAGGTCTCGCCGAAAAATGCCGGCCTTCCGGAGGCGAAGCCGGAGGATCTAACCGGCGGCGACGCGACCGAGAATGCGGCGCATATTCGCGCCCTACTTGGCGGCAATCGGGGGCCGTTCCGGGACATTGTTCTGCTGAATGCCGGGGCCGCCCTGCTGGTCGCGGGCAAGGCGAAGAGCTTGCGCGAAGGCGTGACGCTCGCGGCGGAGTCGATCGACAGCGGCAAGGCCCAGGCCGCGCTCGAAGCGCTCATTAAGCACAGCCATGATAGAGTCTGAATTATGGCCCAGGTGCTCGACACTATTCTCGCCTATAAGCGCCAGGAGGTGGCAGCCGCCAAGGCGGCGGTGCGCGAGAGCGCTTTGCGCGCGAAAGCCGAACAGGTCCCGCCGGTACGGCCATTCGCGGCGGCCTTGCAGGCCTGTATCGCACGGGGCGAGTTCGCGCTGATCGCCGAGATCAAGAAGGCGAGCCCATCCAAGGGCTTGATCCGCGCCGATTTCGATCCGCCGGCACTTGCCAGGGCGTACGAGGTTGGGGGCGCCGCCTGCCTTTCCGTCTTGACCGACACGCCGTCGTTCCAGGGACGCCCTGAATATCTGACGGCAGCGCGCGCAGCGACCGCCCTCCCCGCGCTGCGCAAGGACTTTATGATCGATCCGTATCAGGTGCTCGAGGCCCGCGCGCTCGGCGCCGACTGCATCCTCATCATCATGGCCGCGGTGGACGACGACACGGCGCACGCTCTCGCCAAGGCCGCACACGCGCTCGGCATGAATGTGCTCGCCGAGGTGCATGACGAGGCCGAGCTCGCCCGCGCGCTCAAGCTCGACACCAAGCTGATCGGCATCAACAACCGCGATCTCAGGACCTTCGACACCACGCTCGCCACAACGGAACGCTTGGCACCGCTTGTGCCCAAGGACCGGCTCGTGATCGCCGAAAGCGGCATCTTCACCCACGCCGATCTGAGGCGGCTTGGCGATGCGGGGGTGTGCGCGGTTTTGGTGGGCGAAAGCTTGATGCGGCAGGAGGATGTGGCGGCGGCGACGCGCGCGCTTCTGACCGGTGCGTCCGCGCAAGCGGAGGCGGCACAATGACTGCGCGGCTCAGCCATCTCGACGACAAGGGCGAGGCGCGCATGGTCGATATCTCGGCCAAGGAGGTCACCGCGCGCACGGCGCGCGCCGAAGGTTTCGTGTCGATGGCACCGGCCACGCTCGAGCTGATCTTGTCCGGCAACGCGCCAAAGGGCGATGTACTGACAACCGCGCGCATCGCCGGGATCATGGCCGCCAAACGGACGCATGAGCTGATCCCGCTTTGCCATCCCCTGTCCTTGTCGGAGGTCACGGTCGCGTTCGAACCGTCGCGCGATCCGCCGGGCATTCGCGTGGAGGCGATGGCCAAGGTCGACGGCAAGACCGGTGTCGAGATGGAAGTGCTGACGGCGGTGTCGATCGCCTGCCTCACCATCTACGACATGGCGAAGGCGGTCGACCGGGCCATGTCGTTCTCCGGAATCCGGCTTTTGGCAAAGACCGGCGGCCGCTCCGGGTCCTTCAAGCGCTGATGGCTCTGCTTTCCGTCGCTGAAGCTCTTGCGCGGGTCACGAACGGCATCGAGCCGCTCGAGACCGAGCTCGTGGCGCTCGATCGATCCGCACGCCGCGTGCTGGCCGAAGATTTGGCGGCGACGCTCACCCAGCCCCCCTTCGATGCTTCGGCGATGGACGGCTATGCCGTGCGAGCGCTCGACGTTGGCGCTCTTCCCGCAACGCTGAAGCTGGTCGGCGCCTCGGTCGCTGGCGCGGGCTTCAGGGGCCGCGTCGGGCAGGGCGAGGCCGTGCGCATCTTCACCGGTGCGCCGGTGCCCAAGGGCGCCGACACGATCGTCATTCAAGAAGACACGGTGGAGGTCTCCGGGATTGTCACGGTGAAAGACGCAGGCGGACCGGGCCGGCACATTCGTCCGCGCGGCCAGGATTTTACGCAAGGCGAGATCCTGCTCACCGCGGGCACGCGCCTCGGCCCGCGCGAATTGACGCTGGCCGCGGCGATGAACGAGGCAGAGCTGCCCGTGCGCCGCAAGCCGAAGGTGGCAGTGCTCGCCACCGGCGACGAGGTCGTGCCGCCCGGCTCGAAGCTTGGCCCCGACCAGATCGTCTCCTCGGTGCCGTGCGGACTTGCGGCCCTGATCGAGAGGATCGGCGGCGAGGCGATGAGCCTCGGCATTGCCAAGGACGATGCGGGGAGCATCGTCACCCTAGCCCAGGCCGGCAGCGCTGCGGATGTCCTGCTGACCGTCGGCGGGGCCTCGGTGGGGGAGCGCGACCTGGTGACGAGCGCGCTCAAGTCCCAGGGGCTCGAAGTTGATTTCTGGAAGATCGCCATGCGCCCAGGCCGGCCGATGCTGTTCGGGCGCATGGGGCACCAGCGCGTGCTCGGCGTGCCTGGCAACCCGGTCTCGGCATTGATCTGCGCGCGGGTGTTCCTCAAGCCGATGTTGGAGCGGATGCTCGGGCTAAGGGAGGAAACCAGGCCGCAAGCCTATGCGGTGCTCGGCGAAGCGCTCGAAGCGAATGGCGAGCGCGAGCACTACATGCGCGCCGTCTCCGAGTGGCGCGAGGATGGGACTCGGATCGTGCGGGCGCTCCCCTCGCAGGACTCCTCGCTCATGGCGGCACTGGCGAAGGCGGATTGCCTCATCGTGCGCGCGTCGAATGCGCCCGCTTTGGGCCAAGGGGCGCAAGTGAGGATCCTGCCGCTCGACCAGGATTAAGGGCCGGGAAACCCGAATCGCCCGAGGAGAGGAGTTCCAGAGCGCCCTACCGCATTTGGTGGCATTGCCCCTTGCAGAACACAAACAGAACAGATAAACTGTTCATGATTTGTACAAGCGGGTCCGGCAAACGTTAAGGCGTCGAACAAAGGATTAACCGCTCGAGGGGACGAGATGCTGACACCGAAGCAGAAAGAGCTTCTCATGTTCATCCATGAGCGGTTGAAGGAGTCCGGCGTGCCGCCCTCCTTCGACGAGATGAAAGAGGCGCTCGACCTCAAGTCGAAATCCGGTATCCACAGGTTGATCACAGCCCTCGAGGAGCGCGGCTTCGTGCGCCGCTTGCCGCATCGCGCCCGCGCCATGGAAATCGTGCGGTTGCCGGATTCGGTGCCGCAGGGCGTCGCCGCTAGGTCGCGCGGCTTCTCGCCGAGCGTGATCGAGGGCAGCCTTGGGCGCGTGCCGCAGGTCGCCGAGGGCGAAAGCCTGCCCCAGACCGTGGCCGTGCCGGTGATGGGCCGGATCGCCGCCGGCGTGCCCGTGGAGGCGATCCAGACGCGGCTCTCGACCATCGAGGTGCCGCCGGAGTTGCTTTCCAAGGGCGAGCACTACGCGCTCGAGGTGAAGGGCGACTCCATGATCGAGGCTGGGATTCTCGAAGGCGACACGATCATCGTCAGGAAGTGCGAGGACGCCGGCAACGGCGATATCGTCGTGGCGCTGGTCGATGAAGAGGAAGCCACCCTCAAGCGGCTGCGCCGGCGCGGCGACTCCATCGCGCTCGAGGCTGCCAATCCCGCCTACGAGACGCGCATCTTCGGGCCCGACCGCGTGCGGGTGCAGGGCCGGCTCGTGGGACTCATTCGCCGCTACTGATGGCTCCTTCGCGTCCAGGGTCGGTTGCCGCGTGCTGCGGCGACTGTCTCGGTGCGGATGGAAAGCCTATCGATGTAGAGCGCGTGCGCCCCGTGCTCTTTCAGCACCTTGCGGTCGACGATGACGCGCGCCGCGCGGCATTTCTTGCCAACGGTGAACGGCGCGATGACGATATGGGCGAGCCGGCAGTCCTCCTCGAGCGCGGCCGGGTAGCGAACCAGCGCCACGATCTTCCCCTTGATGGTGCCGATGCAGCCGAGGTTGTCGCAGCGGAAGGCGCCTTCGTCGGATGCCGCCGTGACGTCGCGCGCGTCGCCACCGGCAAGTAGCCAATTGTCGGCGCTGTAGCTGGCGGCCGTAGCCTGCGGGAAGACGAGATTGCCATTCTCGGAGCGGAGCGCAGCCATGCTTCCCTCTCGCTCGATGAGGATGTCCGGGCGATTGCCTTGCGGCGCGAGCGCGAGTCCCGCCGCGGCGATCACCAGGCCGAGCGCGCGGAGCCGCGTTTGCCAGAGGCAGAGCCAGACACCGCCCAGCACGATCAGGATCAGCGCCGCGCCGGAAATTTGCGGCAGGATCGACACGGCGCCAGTCCAGGAGGCGACCTCGTTGCCGGTGGCCACCATCAGCTCGATACCGAGCCCCATGGCTTTGAGCGGCCAAGTTTCCAGGCCGAAGGGCATGGCAAGCAGGCTGAGCAGCGCCATCGGCATGATCAGAAGACTGACCAGAGGCGCCGCGATGAGGTTGGCGAACAGCCCGTAATGGGTCATGCGGTGGAAATGGTAGAGGGCGAACGGCGCGACCGCCGTCCCGGCCACCAAGGTCGTGACGCCGGCGCCGGCGATCAGTCCGCCCCCCTTGCGTAAGGTGCGGAATACCGGGCTCACGTCGCGGGGTCCGTACCAGTCGCGTTGCGACAGCCACTCATAGAGGGCGACCAGCGCAATCACTGCGGCGAAGGACATTTCGAAGCTCGGATCGAACAACGATTCCGGGGCGGCGATGAGAATGACGAGCGCGGCAAGCGCGACGTTGCGCATGGTGAGCGCCGGCCGGTCGAGCATCACGGCAATCAGCACGATGCTCATCATGATCCAGGACCGCACCGTCGGAACGGCCGCTCCCGACAGGGCGAGATAGAAGCACGCCGCGCCGAGCGCCACGACCGCGGCCCATTTCTTGATCGGAAAGCGGAGCGCCAAACCCGGCACCAGCGCCAGCAACGCGCGGGCGAGCCAAAAGACCGTGCCCGCCATGATCGCCATATGCAGACCGGAGATGGAGAGGATATGGGCGAGGCCGGAATCGCGCATCGCCTCGGTCACCTCCTTGCTCACACCGCCTCGCTCTCCGGTGATGAGTGCGGTGGCGATCTCTCCCGTCTCGCCCGGCAGCGCGGCTCTGGTCCGCAGATTGACAGCGTTTCTCAGCGCGTCGATGCGCGCCCAGACGGCCAGGTCCCATGGCGGCGCGGGCGCGACCTCGAGCGGAACGATCTTGCTCATGGCGTAGCCGGTCGCGCCGAGGGAGGAGAACCAGGCTTGGCGGGCGAAATCGAAACTCCCCGGCGCCATTGGTTCGGGCGGGGGCTGGAGTGTCGCGGGGAGGGAAACCGCTTCGCCGATCATGGCCTCGCCGCTGGCGCTGGCCGGTAGGCTGACGCGCACGCGGTAAGGCCGCTGCTCCGGAACAAGGTCGCCGAGAGAAAGCACCCGCAAAGTGAGCCGAGCGCGTCCCTTGTCGCGAATCTCGTGTCCCTCGACGAAGCCGGTGACCCTGACATAGCGCAGCTCCTCGGCGAGGACAGGCGCGCGGACCAGTTCGGTGCGGAGCTTGGCGGTGGCGAAGCCTGCCGCGAAGGCAACGGTCGCGCCGCCGATACAGATGCCGAGCAGAGCATGTCTGAAGAAGAGACCAATGCCGATGGCGCCGAGCAGGAGCGCCGTGGCCAATCTCGTGCCCGGCTCCTCGGCCAGTGCGAAATAGGCGATGATACCACCGGCGAATAGCATAGGAAGCCAGAGAAATCACCGGTCCGACTCCGCTTCGAGCGCCCGGGCGAGAGCCCGAAGCAGTGTCGCAGAGAGGCTGTCGCGCGGTCTTGGCCCGGCGCGCTCTTCGCCCCAACTTTCGTCGCCCCGGTCCGGCATGGCCTATGCCCAGAACCGGCAGAGACGGCCCCTTCCCTGCCCTTACCCCGCACCCAGGCCCATGCTACATCACGCGGGCATTCATCCCTAGTCCGAGCGAGCAGCTAACCCGCCAATGAGCGAAAAAGTCATCACGCGCTTCGCGCCTTCGCCTACGGGCTACCTGCATATCGGCGGCGCGCGAACCGCACTATTCAACTGGCTCTACGCCAGGCATACCGGCGGCAAGATGCTGTTGCGCATCGAGGACACCGACAAGGCGCGCTCCACCGAGGGCGCGATCCTCGCCATCCTCGACGGCTTGCGCTGGCTCGAACTCGACTGGGACGGCGAGCCCGTCTATCAGCTGACCCGCGCGGAGCGGCATCGCGAGATCGCCGAGCGGCTGTTGGCGCAGGGAGACGCCTATCGCTGCTATGCGACGCCCGAGGAGCTTGCCGCCATGCGCGAGCTCGCCCGCGCCGAGGGCTGCCCGCCGGGCTATGACGGCACTTGGCGGCATCGCGACCCCTCTGAGGCGCCGCCGGGCGTTGAGCCCGCGATCCGGTTCAAGGCGCCGCGCGAAGGCGAGACGGTTATCGAGGACCGCGTCCAGGGTCGCGTGATGTTCGCCAACAAGGATCTCGACGATCTCGTGATCCTGCGCAGCGACGGCACGCCGACCTACAATCTTTCCGTCGTCGTCGACGATCATGACATGGACATTACTCATGTCATCCGCGGCGACGACCATCTCACCAATGCAGCGCGACAGACGCAGATCTTCAAGGCGCTCGGCTGGGCGACGCCGCTCTATGCGCATGTGCCGCTGATCCACGGCCCAGATGGCGCCAAACTTTCCAAGCGGCACGGCGCGCTCGGGGTGGAGGCCTACCGCGCGATGGGCTATCTGCCGGCGGCGCTGCGCAACTATCTCGTCAGGCTCGGCTGGAGCCATGGCGATGCGGAGATCATGTCGACGGAAGAAATGATCGCGTGGTTCGACCTCGACGCGATCGGGCGCTCCGCGGCGCGGTTCGACTTTGCCAAACTCGAAAATTTGAACGGCCATTATCTCCGCAATACGCCGGATGCGGAGATCGTGGCGCGTTTGAAGACGCTGGTCCCGGAGCTTCCCGACGGCGCGGCGCTGCTCGCGCGGATCGGTGATGACGGCTGGCGCCAGCTCGAACGGGCCATGCCGGGGCTCAAGGAACGCGCCACTACTCTGGTCGAGCTCCTCGACAATGCGTCGTTCCTGTTCGCCAAGCGGCCGCTGGCCCTGGACGAGCAGGCCAGGAGGCTGCTCGATCAGACGGCGCGGGACACGCTCGGAGTGCTTTTGCCGCGACTTGCTGCAGTCGAGCCATGGTCGGCGGAAGGGCTCGAAGCCGCGGTCAAGGGCTTTGCCGAGGAGACCGGCCGGAAGCTTGGTAAGGTCGCCCAGCCGTTGCGCGCCGCTTTAACCGGGGCGTCAATTTCCCCTGGTATCTTCGATGTGCTGGCAGTTCTCGGACGCGAGGAATCGCTTGCCCGGATCAGCGATCAGGTGCATGCAAGCAGGTCTGCTTAACATTTGAGCAACGGCAATTGTTGCGCTGCGGCACAATCGGCGCGATTATGTGGCACTGCAACAAATACATTCGCTAAGACGCGGTCGTATCGAAGTCCATTGCGTCGGCGATTTCCCCTCGGGATGGTCAGAGGAGCTTCTAGATGAGCGTCGCAGAAAATCTCCGCGCGCCGGGCGCCGCCGAGGCATCTGTCTTGATCGACGGCGCGCGGTATGACTTGCCGGTCCGCAAGGGCACGTTAGGCCCGGACGTGATTGACATCACCACGTTGTACCAAGATACCGGGTGCTTCACCTACGATCCTGGCTTCACGTCGACGGCAAGCTGCGAATCCAAGATCACCTATATCGACGGCGACAAGGGCATCTTGCTCTATCGCGGCTACCCGATCGATCAGCTGGCCGAGCAGGGCACCTTCCTCGAGACGGCCTATCTCCTGCTCTACGGCGAGTTGCCGACCGCCGCGCAGTTGAAGGATTTCACCGACCGCATCACCCGGCACACCATGGTGCACGAGCAGATGACGCGGTTCTACACGGGCTTCCGGCGCGACGCGCATCCGATGGCGGTCATGGTTGGCGTGGTCGGCGCGCTGTCGGCCTTCTATCACGACTCCATCGACATCAGCGATCCGGCACAGCGGGAGATGGCCAGCATCCGCATGATCGCCAAGATGCCGACGATCGCCGCCATGGCCTACAAATATTCGATCGGCCAACCCTTCACCTATCCAAAGAACGAGCTCGATTACTCCGCCAACTTCTTGCACATGTGCTTTGCGGTGCCGTGCGAGGAATACAAGATCAACCCGGTGCTCGCGCGCGCCATGCGGCGGATCTTCATATTGCATGCCGATCACGAGCAGAATGCCTCGACCTCAACGGTTCGGCTCGCAGGATCGTCGGGCGCCAATCCTTTCGCCTGCATCTCGGCGGGCATCGCCTGTCTTTGGGGTCCGGCGCATGGCGGCGCCAACGAAGCCGCGCTGGAAATGCTCCAGGAGATCGGCACGGTCGATCGCATCCCCGAATATATCAAACGCGCAAAGGACAAGAACGACCCGTTCCGGCTGATGGGTTTTGGCCACCGCGTCTACAAAAACTACGATCCGCGGGCCAAGATCATGCAGAAAACCTGCCACGAGGTGCTCGACGCCGTGGGTCACGGCGACGACCCGATCCTGAAAGTGGCGCTCGAACTCGAGAAGATCGCGCTATCTGACGACTACTTCATCCAGAAGAAGCTCTATCCCAATATCGATTTCTACTCGGGCATCACCTTGAAGGCGCTTGGCTTCCCGACCGACATGTTCACGGTGCTGTTCGCCATCGCCCGAACGGTCGGGTGGATCGCGCAGTGGAAAGAGATGATCGAGGATCCGTCGCAGCGCATCGGCAGGCCCCGCCAGCTCTATACCGGGGCGACTGAGCGCAGCTACGTGCCGATCGATCAGCGCCAGGCCTAAGGGCCGTCTTCTAGAATTACGCCGACGAGAAACAGCCCGTGCGCGTCCGCGGCATCGATGGTCGCGGCGCGCTCGGCCATCAGCACCCGGCTCGCGGCGATCGCGATGCCGGCAAGGCCGGCTTCCGCCGCCCTCCTTACCGTGTCCGGCCCAATCGTTGGCAGGTCTACACGTTCCTCCTGCCCGGGCTTTGGGACTTTCACCATGACGCCGGAAGGATGACGTCGGCCGGCCTTTCCCGCGGCGCGAAGCCCGCCGCAACGGGCGAGCATGGCGTCGGTGCCTTCCGCAGCTTCGACGGCGAGGACGTAGCCATTGGCAACCACGGCGGCTTGACCGACATCGAGGCGCCCGAGCTCGCGGACGACGCGAAACGCGATCTCCATATCGGTCTTGTCCTCGGCGGACGGGGATTTCTTGCCGAGGGGCCCCTCGCCTGCCAATAGCTCCGGCGCCACGTCGCCGGCGCCATGCACGCGGTAGCCTTTTTCCTCGAAGAAGCGCACCACCCGCGATAGCACATGGTCGTCGCCACCCTTCCCCAGACTGAGGATGAAAGGCAAGGTCTTGATCGCGCCGAGATCCAGCCTGAAATTTGAGAAGTCAGGACGGTCCACACCGCCGATGATCACGAGATCGCCGCAGCCGTTCTGCTCGAGTGCGCGGAACATCTTGCCGATCTCCCCCCATTTGACCCAAGTATGGGGAAATCGCTCGATCTCGTCCCTGGCCTCACCGCGGATCCCAACGATATGAAGAGGAACTCCTCGCGCCGAGGCCGACGCGGCTATCGCGCAAGGCAGCGGCCCTCGCCCAGCGATGATCCCAAGCGTGCCATCTATTTTCGTAGCCTCGGCCACGATGCGATGACTCTTTCAACTTGTCGGCGTTGCGGCATTGCTCGGCACGCAGAATGAACGATCGGACTCGGTCTTGATGAAGTCGATGATCTGCTTCACAAGGGGGTTGGCGGAAAACATATGCTCCACGTCCTCCAGCCGCTCCTTAAGCGTGCCTTCGCTGGAGAATAGCATGCGGTAGGCTTGACGCAGCTCGTGGATCTGCTCGCGCGGAAAGCCCTTCCGCTTCAGCCCGATAATATTCAGGCCGCAAAGGCTGGCGCGATTGCCGATCGCCATGCCAAAGGGAATGACGTCGGCGGTGATGCCGGTCATCCCACCGACGAAGGCGTAGGCGCCGATGCGCACGAATTGATGCACAGCGGACAGGCCGCCGATGATCGCACCGTCGCCGATCGAAACATGACCGCCGAGGGTGGCACCGTTCACCAGGGTGACATTGTCGCCGAGCACGCAGTCATGCGCCACATGCACGCCGATCATCAACAGGCAGTTCGCGCCAACCTTGGTCGCCATGTGGCCGCCTTCGGTGCCGGGGTTGATGGTGACGTGCTCGCGGATCGTGGTGTTCGGGCCGATACTCAAGGTGCTCGGCTCGCCGTGATATTTCACGTCTTGCGGCGGCATGCCGATCGAGGCGAAGGGATAGACCTTGCAGCCGGCCCCGAGCGTGGTGCGGCCAGAGATCACCGCGTGTGAGTGAACGACGACGCCGTCGCCCAGCTCTACATCGCGTCCGATCACGCAAAGGGGACCGATCTCGACATTCGTCCCAAGTTTGGCGCTTGGATCGACCACGGCGGTCGCATGGATATTTGCCATGCTCGCCCGGCTACGTCTCTACGATCACGGCGCTGACCTCGGCTTCGGCGACGAGGTTGCCGTCGACCAGCGCTTGGGCGCGGAAGCGCCAAACGCGGCCGCGATTGCGCATCTTCTGCACGTGATAATGAACGGTATCGCCCGGGACTACCGGGCGCCGGAACCTGGCCTTGTCGATGGCCATGAAATACACGAGTGGCGGCTCCTCGAATTCCTGGAGGTGCCGCATGCAAAGGGCGCCCGCGGTTTGCGCCATGCCTTCGATCAAGAGTACACCGGGCATGACTGGATTGCCGGGAAAGTGGCCCTGGAAATACGGCTCGTTGGCGGTCACATTCTTGATGCCTGTGGCGGATCGGTCCCCCTCCATGTCGACGATGCGATCGACCATCAGGAAGGGATAGCGATGCGGCAGAAGCCTCAGGATGTCGGTGATCTCCGCCTTCCCGAGCTTTGCCTTTACTCCGCTCTCATTCATCAAAACCGGCTCCCTGGACTTCTGCCTGGAAGGGCCTAGTCGCCGGGCCCGCCATCGTCCTGATCAAGCTTCAAATCCTTGCGTTCGGCAAGCCTCTGCAACAGCGTGAGTTCTCGGAACCACAGCCGCACCGGCTTGGCCGGGGTGCCGCCCCAGCGGACGCCGGGGGGCACGTCTCCTCGCACATTACTGCTTGCCGCAATCTGTGCGCCAGCGCCAATCTTGACGTGCCCGACGACCCCGACCTGGCCGCCGAGAACCACGAAATCGCCAAGTTCCGCGCTTCCCGAAATACCGGTCTGAGACACGATGATGCAATGCCTGCCGATCACCACGTTGTGCCCGATTTGCACGAGATTATCAATTTTGGTGCCCTCCCCGATCACCGTGTCGCGCAGCGCTCCCCGGTCGACGGTGGTGTTGGCGCCGATTTCAACATGATCCTGAACGATGACCCGGCCGATTTGCGGGACCTTCAAATGGCCGTCCTTGCCCATGGCGAACCCAAAGCCGTCCTGGCCGATGGCAACGCCGGCATGGATCGTGACATGGTTACCGATGAGCGCGTGGGTTACCGAGGCGCTCGGGCCGACATAGCAGTCTCGGCCGATCTGCACACGGTAGCCGATCACGCTGCCGGCAGCGATCGTGGTGCCCCGGCCGATCTGCGCTTCGGGTCCAACGACCGCGCCGGGCTCCGCGATTGCTCCCGGCTCGAGCCGCGCGCTCGGATGGACCATCGGCGCTGCGGCCGGACTGTTGGCGAGCGCCGCCTTCGGATTGAGAGCGTCGGGATAGAACAACAACAGGGCCCGGGCAAAAGCGCGATAGGGCTCCGGCGTCACCAGGCAGGCGACGCGGGTGGGCGCCTGACCTGCGAATTTCGGACCGACCAAGCAGGCGCTCGCTCCCGTGCTGGTGAAAAGCGGGAGATATTTGGGATTGTCGACGAAGGACAGGTCGCCCTGGCCGGCGCTGTCCAGAGGCCGGACATCCCGGATCGGAACATTGAGATCTGCATCCGCGGCCGGCTCGGCCCGGGCGGCCTCGGCGACCTCCGCTAGACTGAACGGGCCGGCGCGCTCGAAGAAACCTGGATGTTCCATTGAACTCTCAGCACTGGCCATGGCGGCATGGGTCATGACGCGAAGCCATAGCGGGAAACCGCTTCAATTAGAAGTTTGTCGAGGCGCCGAAGCGGAACAACTCGGTCCTGTCGAAGTCAGCCTTGAGCAGAGCCTGCGCGATATCGGCACGCAACGGCCCGAGCGGGGACTGCCAGATGATGCTGAACCCAGTGGACAGGCGCACCTGCGAGCTGTCGAAGATGAAGCTGCCTTCCTCGTCGACCACCGCGTCCACCGCGGCGGGGCTCGCTTGCCAAAGCGAACCGGCGTCGACGAAGACGGCGCCCTGCATGCCGATGCTGTCCGGGATGAACGGGAACGGGAAGCGCACTTCAGCGGTGGTCGCCCAGAACAGTTGGCCGCCAAGAGAATCCTGCTGGCAGTTGCTAATTCGCTTATCGGTAATGGGGTCCGTACAGGCATCGCGGGGGCCGAAACCGGCGCGCTCGAAGCCGCGCACTGTCTCGCCGCCTTTGAAGAACAGATCGGTCAAGCGGACGTCCTCGCCGCCCCAGCCTTCGATGGCGCCGCCCTGTACCCGGCCGACCAGGGTGATCTTGTTGGTGATGGGATAATAGCCGCGTGTATCGACGACCGAGCGAATATAGTTAACGTCGCCGCCGACGCCGGCAAGGTCTTGGGAGAACGAAGAGAAAATACCGCTGGTCGGCTGGTTAGCGACATTTCTCGTGTCGTAGGCGATGGTATAGCCGACGCTCGATACGTAGGCGACGCCCTCGGCGTCCTTCACCGCGAGTGAGGCGTTCGATAAGACATCGAAAAGTTCCTCGCGCTGGAATCTGTAGCGCAAACCCATTTGCGTGTTGTCGAAGATGGGGAAGCCGACGCGGAGGTTGCCGCCAGTGTCACGCTGGCTGAACGAGGCGACGTTGGTCAGATCCACCTCCTTGTGGAATAGGTCGAAACCCGCGGCCAAGTTGCGGTCGAGGAAATAGGGCTCGGTGAAGCTGAAATCCACCTGGGCACGATCGAGGCTTCCCGAGAAGCCAAGCCTGACATACTGGCCCTTGCCCATGAGGTTGCGCTCGGTGACGCTGATGTCGCCGATGATGCCTTCGCTTGTCGAGTAACCGGCGCCGAAGGAGAGCTCGCCGGTCGGCTGTTCGACCACCTTGACGATGATGACGACGCGGTCGGGGGCGCTGCCGAGTTCGGTCTCGACGTCGACCGATTTGAAGAAACCGAGTGCCCGCAGCCGCTTGCGCGCCGCCTCCACCAGCAGGCGATTGAAGGCGTCACCCTCGGCCAGGCGGAACTGCCGCCGGATCACGTCGTCCTGCGTGCGGAAATTGCCAACGATATTGATACGCTCAATATAGATTCTCGGACCCTCATCGATGACGTAGATGACATTCATGGTGTTCGTCGTCTCGTCGCGTTCGAAACGTGGCTTGACCTGGCCGAAGGCATAGCCTTGCAGGGAAACTGCCAAGGTAAGGGCCTCGACCGTCTTCTCGACCTTCTCCATGTTATATCTTCTACCGCTCCTGGTCAGGATGTAGCGCCGGAGCTCATCGATTCGGAGGGACGGCAGTGCGCTCTCCAATTCGATCGCGCCGAAGCGGTAGCGTGGGCCCTCTTCGATCGTGAAGGTGATGAAGAAGCCGCGGCCATCGCGATCGAGATCGGCAGTCGCCGAAAGAATGCGGACATCGGCGTAACCGTTCTTCAAATAGAATTGCCTGAGCAGCTCCCGATCGAGATTGAGACGGTCGGGATCGTAGATATTGCTACCCTTGAGGAAGCTGAGGATATTCGTTTGCGTGGTCGAGATGATGTATCGGAGTTGCGAATCGCTGAAGGCGGTGTTGCCGATGAAGTTGATGCCGCGGACTTTGGTGGTCGGGCCCTCAGTGACCTCGTACACCACGTCGATTCGGTTGTTGTCGAGATTGATGATTTTAGGATTGACTTGAGCGGCATAGAGGCCCTGGCGCCGGTAAACATTGAGGATACGTCCAACGTCGCTTTGCACCCGCGCGCGGGTGTAGACTGCGCGTGACTTGATTTGCACCTCCGCAGCGAGCGTTTCGTCGTCGACCTCCCGATTACCCTCAAAGGCGACCCGGCTCACGATCGGGTTTTCGACCACGATGATGACCATGGTCGACCCTTCCCGTCTGATCCTGACGTCTTGGAACAGACCGGTGGCGAATAGGGTCTTCAGCGATTCGTCGACCAGAGCGGGGTCGTAGGAATCGCCGGCGGAGAAGCTCAGATAAGAGCGGATCGTTTCCGGCTCGACGCGCCGATTGCCCTCGACTCTAATGTTCTGGATAGTGCCCTGGGCATGCGCCGACAGATCGCCGAGGCTCGCGCTCAAACCCAGCGAGAGCGGGACGGTACTCAACACAAGGAGGGCTGCGAACAGCCCTCTAGCCCACGTCCACCGCACCATTGCTGGTGTCTTCCCCTCGAGCCGGATCCCCGCCGCCGCTACGGCTTCAGACACGAAACTGGCCACCGTTTGTGGCCGATTTTTGGTTCTTGCCGCCCTGAGCAGACGGGGGCCCGTGGGCCCCCGTCGGATGCTTGGCTGCTGGCGCCTACTCTCACAAGAACTTAAGATGAATCAAGTCATTCCAGGTTGCAAACAGCATCAACATGAGAACGAAAGCGAGCCCAATGCGAAAGCCGATTTCTTGGGTTGTTTCGCTCAAGGGCCGCCCTCGGATCGCCTCAATTGCGTAAAACAGAAGATGACCGCCATCGAGCATCGGTATTGGAAACAAATTCAGCAGCCCAATACTCACGGAAATTATGGCGGCGAGGTTGAGCAGAGCAACGAAGCCCGCCGTGGCAACCTGACCGGAGATCTGGGCGATTCGAATAGGGCCGCCAAGCTGGTCGGCCGCCTCCCGTCCCGTGATGACGTCGTAGAGATAGCTCAGGGACCGCGAGATGACGAAATAGCACTCCTTTACCGCCATGATGAAAGCGGTTACCGGGTCGTGTCGCTTGAGGGTCCAATCGTCGGGAGATGCGCTTCGCTGAATTCCCAGCAGCCCGAGCCGAATCGTGTTGCCGAAATGATCGGTGATTTCCTTGCGCTCGGGTGTCGCCGTGAGATCGATCAGCTTGCCCTCGCGGTCGACCACGAAATGTAGCGGCTGGTCTGGGCTCATGCCGACAATGCGCTGCATCTCGCTGAAGCTTTCGATGGTCTGGCCGTCGATGCTGAGTACTTTGTCGCCCGGAAGAAACCCGGCGCGTTCCGCCGCGCTGCCGGGATTGACCAGGTCAACCTTGGCCGCGGTAATGCGTTCGCCGAACAAGGCGAAGATGGCGGTGAAGATCAGAATGGCCAGGATGAAATTGGCGATCGGGCCGGCCGCCACCACGGCGGCGCGCTGACCCAGGGGCTTAGCCTGGAAGCTCTGTTTCCGCTCCTCGGGCGTCAGCTGGTCGAGCGATTTTTGGCCGGCGCTCGCGGCATTCTCGTCATCGATGAACTTTACGTAGCCGCCAAGGGGAATCCAGGATAATCGCCAGCGTGTGCCGTGCCGGTCGTTGAAGCCGAAAATCTCGGGCCCGAAGCCGATCGAGAAAGTCTTGATGGCGACTCCGCACCAGCGGGCGACGAGGAAATGGCCGAGCTCGTGGAAGAACACGACAACGGTCAAAACGAACAAAAAGCCAAGTACCGTGTAAAGAAACATATGCTTAATCCAGCTGGGGCGGGGCGAGTCGGCCTTATTTCAGCCGATTGAGACTACTTAGCGACCAACTTCGCTTTATGCAAACCTGCTCAGCAATGTTCTGGCAGAAGCCCTTGCTTCGGCATCGATCGCGAGCACATCCTCGACATCGTTACGGCGCTGGCCGGCGAGACCGCCACTTGCCTCCAAGGTCGCCTCGACCAGCGAGGCGATGGCGAGAAATCCGATCCGGCCGGCGAGATACGCCTCCACCGCAACCTCATTGGCGGCATTGAGCACGGTTCCGGCGCTGCCGCCTGCTTCGAGCGCCTGCCGCGCCAGTCTAAGCGCCGGAAAACGTTCCATGTCGGGCGCTTCGAAGCTGAGAGTTCCGAGCGAAGCCAGATCGAGACGCTTGGTCGGTGCATGCATCCGCTCGGGCCAAGCAAGGCTATAGGCGATCGGCGTACGCATGTCGGGACAGCTCAACTGCGCCAGCACCGAGCCATCGCTCAAATGGACGAGGCAGTGGACGATCGACTGCGGATGGATCACCACGCCGAGCTTGGCCGGAGCCAGCGCGAAAAGATGATGCGCTTCGAGCAGTTCGAGCCCCTTGTTCATCAGAGTTGCGGAATCGATCGTTACTTTGGGCCCCATCGACCAATTCGGGTGATTGAGGGCCTGCTCGGGCCGCGCCGAGCGCATCTCTTGCAGGCTCCAGGCGCGGAACGGACCGCCCGAGGCGGTGAGACAGACAAGCTCGATCCGCTCGTGTCGCCCGCCTGCCGTTACTTGCATCACTGCCGAATGCTCCGAGTCTACCGGGAGCAGCGTGGCCTTCGAGCGGGTGACCTCGGCCATGAAGATGTCGCCGGCCGATACCAGGCATTCTTTGTTGGCGAGCGCGGTCATGCGGCCCTGCCGCACAGCTTCGAGGGTCGGTTTCAATCCCGCGGCGCCGACAATCGCCGCCATGATCCAGTCGGCGGGGCGGCTCGCGGCCTCGAGCAACGCCGCTTCTCCGGCACCAATCTCGATGCCGGTTCCAGCAAGCGCCGCATGCAAGGCGTCATAGGCTTCGGGGTCGGCGACGACGGCAAGTTCGGCCCGGTGCAGGATGGCGAGCTCGGCCAGACGGGCGGCGTTGTGTCCGCCGGTAAGGGCGACGACGTGGTAAGCGGATGGGTTCCGGCCGATCAGGTCGAGTGTGTTCTCGCCGATCGATCCCGTGGCGCCGAGCACGGAGATGCGTCGCGGCCGGACGGCGGGCGTCTCGATCTCGACGGTGAGGGACGCAAGCGAGGACGACACGGGACTCACTTTCACCAGATGAGCAAGCCGCGGCCCGGATTCGCCAGATCGCGCACGGCGATCAGCGCGGCCACGACCGCAGCGAAGAGAACACCGTCGATGCGGTCGAGTAGTCCGCCATGGCCTGGAATCATTCGGCTCATATCCTTGGCTCCGAAGCGGCGCTTGACCCAACTCTCGGTCAGGTCTCCAGCCTGGCAGGCCAACGCCAGCGCCACGCTCACCAGGGCAAGCCATAAGGCCGACGTGCTCTTGAGAGCAAACGCGAAGGCGATACCGACCAGAGCCGGCGTCAAAGCCCCGATGATGAACCCGCTCCAGGTCTTGCGCGGGGAGATGCGAGGCGCGAGCTTGGGACCGCCGATCAGGCGCCCGGCGGCATAAGAGGCTGTATCGGTGGTCCAGGCAACGACAAAAAGATAAACCACGGCAATGGCCCCCAGGGCGGGATCGCCGCGTAGCCACACCAGGGCGGCGGCCGGCAGCGCGACATAAAGCAGACCGGCGAGCGACCAGGCGGACTCCGACCGCGTGGGCTGCGTTACGAAAATGGCGACGGACACGGCGGTGAGGATCAATGCCGCGAGATTCGGTTGCCGGAGGGAGATGAGCACGGCGGCTGCGCCGACCGCCACGGCAGAAATCAGCGCCGTACCGTCGAAGCCATTGCCGCGTGTCAGCCTTCCCCACTCCCAGACAGCCAATCCGCCGCCCACCATGACGAGAACGAGAAAGGTCCAGGGGCTGTAGAGGGTAGCGCCGAGCGCCACGGCGGCAAGCACTAGCGCGGAGGCAATGCGTAGGACGATCTCGCCTGGCCGGACGGCCGCTTTCTCAGGCTCGCTCTTGGGGAGCGTCTCGGTCCGCCTCACGCGGTCGATCTCGCGGAGGTGCCGCCGAAGCGACGGCTGCGGCGATGATATTCGGCAATCGCCGCCTCAAGCTGGTCGCGCGTGAAGTCGGGCCAGTACGTGTCGACGAACACGAACTCGGCATAGGCGAGCTGCCAGAGGAGAAAGTTCGACAAGCGAAGCTCGCCGCTGGTTCGGATCAGGAGATCGGGATCGGGAAGATTGGCGGTGTCGAGATAGGCGCCGAACCGCTCCTCGGTGACCTCGGCCGCCGACAATGCACCATCGGCTACGTCCGCGGCGATGCGCTGGGCGGCCCGGGCGATCTCATCCCGCGCGCCGTAATTGAAGGCGATGGTAAGATTGAGCGCCGCATTGTCCTTGGTGAGCTCGACCGCCTCGTCGATCATCCGAAGGATATCGGCGTCGAGACCCTCGCGGGTGCCGATCACGCGGATCTTCACGCCATGTTTGTGCAGATCGGCCAGGTCGCGGCGGATGAAGCGGCGCAGGAGACCGAACAGATCGTTGATCTCCTGCTTCGGGCGCGTCCAATTCTCCGAGGAGAAGCTGAACAGGGTGAGGTGGCTGATGCCGAGCTCGAGCGAGGCCTCGACCGTGCGTCGCACGCTCTCGACGCCCTGGCGATGACCCTCCGCGCGCGGCAGCCCGCGTTCGGCGGCCCAGCGTCCGTTGCCGTCCATGATGATCGCAATATGGCGAATGGCCGGTTTGTCGGTCGCGCCCCAAGCAAGCTTTTCCACCGTTAGAGTCAAGTCAGGCTGCTCCGAATGAGAGGTCCGAGTGTCCGCTCCGATCCTGCATTAGACCTGCATGATCTCGGCTTCCTTGCTGGCAAGGGCCTCGTCGATTTCCTTGATGATCTTGTCCGTCAGCTCTTGCACTTTGGTCGAGAGCGCATGGTGCTCGTCCTTGCCCATCTCGTGTTCCTTCTCGGCGCGTTTCAGATGCTCCATGCCGTCGCGCCGGACGTTGCGCACGGCTATGCGCGCTTGCTCGGCGTATTTGTGGGCGACTTTGGCAATTTCCTGACGCCGCTCCTGATTGAGCTCCGGGATCGGCAGACGCAAGAGCTGCCCCTCGACTACCGGGTTGAGCCCGAGATCGGACTCGCGGATAGCACGCTCCACCGCGCCGGCTTGGCTGCGGTCCCACACCTGCACGGTGATGAGCCGAGGCTCCGGCGCGTTCACCGTGGCGAGCTGGTTGAGAGGCATGGGACTGCCATAGGCGTTCACCATGATCGGATCGAGCAGGCTTGCATTCGCTCGGCCAGTGCGCAAGCCGCCGAATTCTTGCTTGAGCACGCTGACAGCGCCGCGCATCCGCCGCTCGATCTCCTTAAGGTCGAACTTGGTCATGTCGCCTTCCTGCTGCCCGGCCGCATCGCTCAAGCGGGCGCGGGCCACTGCGCTTCCTCACGCTCCTCCGCCGTCGATAACGGTCGCGGAGCCCTGTCCTTGTAGCACTGATGCCAAGCCGTCTTGGCTCTTGATAGAAAACACAATTATCGGAATCCGATTGTCCCGGGCAAGGGCGATTGCTGCGCCGTCCATGACGCGCAAATCCTGTTTCAAAACATCGTCATAGCTCAGGCGGTCGTAACGGCGGGCATTGGGCGATTTCTTGGGATCGACGTCGTAAACGCCGTCGACCTGGGTGGCCTTGAATAGGGCGTCGCAGCCCATCTCTGCGGCCCTCAGGGCCGCTGCCGTATCGGTGGTGAAATAAGGATTGCCTGTACCGCCCGCGAAGATCACCACCCTGCCCTTGTCGAGATGATCGAGCGCCTTGTCGCGAATGTAGGATTCGCACACCGTGGGCATGGGAATGGCCGACAGCACGCGTGCCGTCAGCCCCTCGTTCTGGATCGCGGTCTGCAATGCGAGCGCGTTCATCACGGTCGCCAACATGCCCATATAATCGGCGCGCGCGCGGTCCATGCCGCCTTCCGCCGCCATCAGCCCGCGAAAGATATTGCCGGCGCCGACCACGAGGCAAAGCTCGGCGCCGGAGGCAACCGTGGCGGCGATGTCCTTGGCGATCGGCTTCAGCACCGCGAGGTCGATGCCGTAGCCCCTGGCGCCGGCAAGCGCTTCGCCCGACAGCTTCAAAAGCACGCGGCGGTAGCGAAGCATCGCGGCTGGTTGCGGCTTTGCCATCAGCTCAAACTCCGGCGCGCGGCGGTGGCCCCGCGAATCTGTCAGGCGGACCAACCCTAAGGTTGCGATACGGCGGCCGCAACCTCCGCGGCGAAATCGGTGTCGGGCCGGTCGATCCCCTCGCCCAAGGCAAATCGTTGAAAGCCGGTGATCTTGATCGGCGCCCTGGCGGCCTGCTCGGCGGCAGACACGGCCTTGGCCACCGTCATGTCGGGGTCGTGCACGAAGGCCTGCGCCAAGAGAACGACTTCCTCATAGAACTTCCGCAAACGGCCTTCGACCATCTTATCGATGACATTGGCCGGCTTACCGGATTCCTTGGCCTGCTCGGCCAGAACGGCGCGTTCTCGCTCGATCAGTGCCTTGTCGAGGCTTTCGATGTCGACGGCTTGAGGATTCGCGGCAGCGATATGCATGGCGACCTGACGCCCGAAGCGCTTGAGCTGCTCGACATCGCCATCGGATTCAAGCGCCACGATCACGCCGATCTTGCCGAGGTCTGGCGCGATGGTGTTGTGCATGTAGCTCGCGACAACGCCCTTGGTCACGGAAAGATAATCGGCTCGCCGCAAGCTCATATTCTCGCCGATCGCGCCGATCATCCCCTTGATCGTGTCGGCGACGGTGGCATTTCCGCTGCCATATTTGGCGTCGGCGAGTTTGTCGACATTGCCTTTCACCTTCAGCGCGGCCGCGGCGATCGCGCTCACCATCTCCTGAAATTTCTGATTGCGAGCGACGAAATCTGTCTCCGAGTTGACCTCGACCAGCGCGGCCTCCTTGGTATCGGCGGCGAGCCCGATCAGTCCTTCGGCGGCGACGCGTCCGGCCTTCTTGGCGGCCTTGGCCAGACCCTTGGCGCGCAGCCAATCGACGGCCGCCTCCATGTCGCCGTTGGTTTCATTCAGAGCCGCCTTGCAGTCCATCATGCCAGCGCCGGTTTTGTCGCGCAGCTCTTTGACCGTGGTTGCGGTAATCGTCGTCATGTTCGTGCCTAGTCCTTAGTCCTTGGCCCCTTGCTCCGCGCCACCGGCGGCCTTTGGCTTACGGGGCGGCCGCTTCCCGTCGCTTCTGGCCCCGCCCCTGCCGGGCCCCCTCGGCTCGCTTCGGGTAGGCTTCTTCCTCGGACGGCGATCGGGCTGGCTCGGCCGCTCGCTGCCTTCTTCCCCTTCGAGCCCCGGCTCGGCAACCGGCTCTTCCGCCGCACCGAGGTCCATCCCGACCGCACCTTGCGCCCGCTCGATGCCGTCCAGCGCAGCCTTGGCGATCAGATCGCAATAAAGTGTGATAGCGCGCCCGGCGTCGTCATTGCCCGGAATGGGGTGGCTAATGCCTTCAGGATCGCAATTTGAGTCTACGATCGCTACCACCGGCATGTGCAGCTTGCGTGCCTCGGCGATGGCGATTGATTCCTTGTTGGTATCGATCACAAACATCAGATCGGGCACCGCGCCCATATCCTTGATGCCGCCGAGCGAACGCTCGAGCTTGTCGCGCTCGCGCGTAAGTTGGAGCAACTCCTTCTTGGTGAGGCCGTGATGGTCGCCCTCAAGCAGCTCCTCCAGCGACTTGAGGCGCTTGATCGAATTGGAGATGGTGCGCCAATTGGTGAGAGTGCCGCCGAGCCAGCGGTGATTGACGAAATATTGCGCACAGGACTTGGCGGCCTCCGCGACCGTCTCAGAGGCTTGGCGCTTGGTGCCGACGAACAGAACGCGGCCGCCCCTGGCGATCACATCGGACACCGCGAGCAGCGCTTGATGCAAGAGCGGCACCGTCTGGGTGAGGTCGATGATGTGGATGTTGTTGCGGGACCCGTAGATAAAGGGCGCCATCTTCGGGTTCCAGCGATGGGTCTGATGACCGAAATGCACGCCAGCCTCGAGCAGTTGGCGCATAGAAACATTGGGCAGTGCCATTGGACTGCTGACTCCTTTTTCCGGTTCTGTCCGCCGCGGGATAGGAAGACTTGGCCGAAGCCAGGTCACCGGAGCGAGCGCAAAGGCTAGGAGAGCCCGTGTGACGCTTAGACCCCGCGTGTGAGATGGTGCGGTTTATAGGGAGCGGGGTTCGGCTTGGCAAGGCCCAGAGGCCGGGAAATCGAGCTTTCGGGCCGCTACAGGGCGCGGATGGCGCCCACCCCTTTCACGAGTTTGAGCGCGCTTCTTTGCTTTGGCGTGGCGTCGATGCCTTGCGGCAGGACGAACTCGACCTCTTGCGGGAGATCGGGAAGGCGCAGCACGAGCCGGAACTGCCCCTGCCCCCCGCCGGTCCCAACTTGTTCGGCAAGCGGTCCGAGGGCCCGCACGTCCTCGACATAGACCTTCATGCCCGCGTGGCGTGCTTCGGCCACCTTGTCGAGCGAGGCGAGCTTCTGCACCCTGACCTTGATGGTGTCGCCGTCGGCCTCGGCCTCAACATCGAGCAGGACGGCGGTGCCAGGTTCCAGCAGGGGACGCGAAGCCGCCAGTACTTCGGAGAAGATCACCGCCTCGAATTGGCCGGTCGGGTCGGAGAAGGCTGCAAAAGCGTAAGTGTTGCCGCTCTTGCCCTTACGCTCGCGGGCGGAAAGCACGGTGCCGGACAGGGTGCCGACCACGCGGCGGCTGCGCGCTTTGGTGGCGAACTCGACCCATGACTCGGCGCCGAGCGCCTCGAGCACATCCTTGTAGTCGTCGAGCGGATGGCCGGTGAGGAAGAAGCCGACAGCCTCGAACTCGCGCGACAGGCGGTCAGTGGGCACCCAAGGCTTTGCCGGGCGGAGGTCGATGGGCGGCGGCAAATGCGCTTCTCCCGAGAACAGATCCTCCTGACCTTCGGCGCTCGTCTCCAGCGATCGATTGCCTGCGGCGATGATGCGATCGACATTGGCAAAGGCGGTTGCCCGGTCGAGCCCCAGTTCATCGAGCGCGCCGGCGGCGGCCAGGGTCTCGAGCGCGCGCTTATTGACGAGACGTGGATTGATGCGGTGCGCGAAGTCGGAAATGTCCTTGAAGGCGCCTCCTGCGGCGCGCTCGGTGCAAATATGTTCCACCGTGTGGCGCCCCACGTTCTTCAGCGCTGCCAGCGAATAGCGGATGGCGCCCTCGCTCGGGATGAAGCCGACCTCCGAACGATTGACCGAGGGCGGCTCGATGCGAAGCCCGAGCCGTCGCGCTTCCTGCGCGAAGCCGTTCAGCTTGTCGGTATTGCCCATGTCGAGCGTCATCGAAGCAGCGACGAACTCGTTGGGATAGTTTGCCTTGAAATAAGCGGTTTGGTAGGCGATCAGCGCGTAGGCTGCGGCATGCGACTTATTGAATCCATAGCCCGCAAATTTCGCCACCAGCTCGAAGATATATTCGGCGCGCCCGCGATCGACCCCGTTTGCAATCGCCCCTTCGATGAAGCGCGTTTTCTGTGCGGCCATCTCTTTTTTAATCTTCTTGCCCATCGCGCGGCGCAGGAGATCCGCCTCGCCGAGCGAGTAGCCTGACAACACCTGGGCGATCTGCATCACCTGCTCTTGGTAGATGATCACGCCATAGGTCTCGTCGAGGATCGGCGCGATTGCCGGGTGCAAGCTTTCGATCTGTTCGCGACCGTGCTTGCGGTTCACATAGGAGTCGATGTTGTCCATCGGGCCGGGACGATAGAGCGCGACGATGGCGATGATGTCCTCGAAGCGGTCGGGCTTGAGCTTGCGCAAGGCGTCGCGCATGCCCTGCCCTTCGAGTTGAAATACGCCGACTGTGTCGCCTTTTTGCAGGAGTTCGTAGGCCGCCGGGTCGTCCAGTGGAAGTGTTGATGGATCGAGTTCAACGCCGCGCCGCGCGATGAGCTTGCGCGCTGTCTCGATCACGGTGAGCGTCTTCAATCCGAGAAAGTCGAATTTCACCAGTCCCGCGGCCTCGGCCCACTTCATGCTGAACTGGGTGGCCGGCAGCTGGGCGCGAGCGTCCCGATAGAGCGGAACCAGCTCGATCAGCGGGCGGTCGGCAATGACCACGCCGGCGGCATGGGTCGAGGCATGGCGGTAAAGGCCTTCGAGCCGCTGGCCGATATTGAGCAGCTTGTCCACGATCGGCTCGGCCTCGCGCGCCTCTTGCAGTCTGGGCTCGGTGGCAATGGCCTGGGCTAGAGTGACGGGATTGGCCGGGTTCATCGGCACGAGCTTGCACAGCCGGTCCACCTGCCCATAGGGCATTTGCAGCACGCGGCCGACATCGCGAAGCACCGCGCGGGCCTGAAGCTTGCCGAAGGTGATGATATGCGCCACGCGATGCGCGCCGTAGCGCTCGCGCACATAGGCGATCACCTCGTCGCGCCGGTCCTGGCAGAAATCGATGTCGAAATCCGGCATCGATACGCGCTCGGGGTTCAAGAACCGCTCGAACAGGAGCCCGAAGCGGATCGGGTCGAGATCGGTGATGGTGAGCGCGTAGGCGACGAGCGAGCCCGCGCCGGAACCGCGACCGGGGCCGACGGGGATGCCCTGCCCCTTAGCCCATTTGATAAAGTCGGCAACGATCAGGAAATAGCCCTGATAGTTCATGCCGGTGATGACATCGAGCTCGAAGGCGAGCCGTTCGGCATAGGCCACCGCATCGTAGCCTGGCGCGGTGCCATGCTGTGCGATCCTCTGCTTCAGGCCCATTTCCGATTGGCGGCGAAGCTCCGCGGCCTCGGTCTCGGCGACGGCGCTCGAAGCTTCGCCGTTGGTGAGGAAGGGCGGCAGGATGGGTTGGCGTTGCACGGGCCGATAGGCGCAGCGGCGGGCAATCTCAAGCGTGTTGTCGAGCGCCTCCGGCAGATCGGCAAACAGCGCGCGCATCTGGTCTGCCGTCTTGAAATAATGCTCGGGACTCAAGCGGCGGCGCTCGTCGACCGCGACATAGCTCCCTTGGGCGATGCAGATCAGCGCGTCATGCGCCTCGAAATCGTCGGCACTCGCAAAGTTGGGGTCGTTGGTAGCGACGACGGGGAGCTCCAGGTCGTAGGCGAGATTGAGCAGCAGCGGCTCAACCGTGCGTTGTTGTGGCAGCCCGTGCCGCTGAATCTCGATATAGAGCCGGTCGCCGAAAATTGCTTGGAGCGCTTCGATACGCGCGCGAGCAGTCTCAGCATTGCCGTCGGCCAGCGCCCGGTCGATAGGTCCTTCGAGTCCGCCGGTCAGCGCGACTAGGCCTTCGCCCCGTGCCGCAAGTTCGTCAATAGCGACCACAACCTCGCCGCTTTCACTTGCAGCGAAATAGGCGTCGGTCGAAAGCTGCATCAAATTCGCGTAGCCTTGTGCGTCCTTGGCAAGCAGTGCGATGCGCCCATCGGTGCGAGGACGGTTCGGCTCGGCGACATGGACGAGCCCGGTGTTCTCCTGCCCGCTTGCAAAAGTCAGCGATAGCGTCATGCCGATGATTGGCTGGACGCCCAAGCCGGCGAGCGCCTCGGAGAATTCGAGCGCGCCGAACAGATTGTTCGAGTCGGTAAGCGCGAGCGCCGGTGCTCTATCGTCGTGTGCAAGCTGCGCGAGCTTTGGGATGGTCAGTGCGCCTTCAAGCAGCGAATAGGCCGAATGCACCCGCAAATGCACGAAGGGCTGTTGCGCCTGGTCTGGCGTGCTTTGAACCTCCTGCTTCATGCGCGCACCTTTTCGGATTCGGGCGAGCCGTTGAAGCCCACTCGCGAAATCATCCCCGCTATCCGCGCTCAGGATATGTTCTTCGTTTGTTCTAAACAAGAAGGTTGGGCAGCTAAAAGGCCTCTAGCGGCCAGCGGCGGTCGCCACGGCGACCTCCTCCTCCACGAGGAGGCCGTCGACCAGGCGAAGCACGCGATCCATGCGAGCGGCCAGGTCGAGATTGTGGGTGGCGATGACGGCCGCGACCCCAGAGCGCCGGATTAGCGCAATCAGCTGCTCGAAGACGCGCTCGGCGGTGGGCGGGTCAAGATTGCCGGTCGGCTCGTCGGCCAGCAGGACCTTGGGGCCGTTGGCCACGGCGCGGGCGATCGCCACCCGCTGCTGTTCGCCGCCGGAGAGCTGCGCTGGACGGTGATCCCAGCGCTCCTCCAGCCCGAGCGATTTGAGCAACTCCCTGGCCCGCGTCTCCGCTTCCGCGTACCCGCTACCGAGAATGAGCTGCGGCAGAACCACGTTTTCCAGGGCCGAGAATTCCGGCAGGAGATGATGGAATTGATAGACGAACCCGACTTCCATGCGGCGCATGCGCGTCTGCTCTGCGTCGTTCAGGGTGACACAGTCCACCCGGTCGATGAGCACTTGGCCGCCGTCTGGATGCTCCAACAACCCGGCGATATGCAGCAGAGTGGATTTGCCGGCGCCGGAAGGCCCGAGCAGCGCCACGGCTTCACCGGGATAGAAACTCGCGGTGGCTCCCTTCAGCACGTCGATGCGTCGGTTGCCTTGCGTATAGGCGCGCTCAAGCCGCTCAAGGCGAAGCACGGGCTTTTGTCTCGGGCTGTCCACCTTTGGCCTACTCGTAACGCAGCGCTTCGACGGGGTCGAGACGGGAGGCTCTCCAGGAGGGGTAGAGCGTGGCAAGCACGGACAGCAAGAGCGCCATGAGGACGACCGTGAACGTCTCGCCGGTGTCCATTTCGGCCGGAAGTTGCGAGAGGTAGTAGAGCTCCGGCGCGAACAGCTCCGTGTCGGTCAGCCAGCCGATGAACGCGCGTAGGCGATCGATATTGAGGCAGACGACCACGCCAAGCACCAGCCCGGCGAGGGTGCCGACGATACCGATGCTCGCGCCGGTGATGAAGAAGATGCGCATGACGGCAGCGCGCGTCGCGCCCATAGTGCGCAAGATGGCGATATCGTGCCCCTTGTCCTTTACCAGCATGATCAGACCGGAGATGATGTTGAGCGCCGCCACCAGCACAATCAAGGTGAGAATCAGAAACATCACATTGCGCTCGACCTGGAGGGCCGTGAAGAACGTGGCGTTGCGCTGCCGCCAGTCGCTGACATAGATGCTGGGACCGCCTGCGGCGATGATCTTGGGCGCAAGCTCGCCAACCTCGTCGGGGGAATCGAGGACTACTTCCAGCACGGTCACGCTGTCGGGCTGATTAAAATAAAGCTGCGCCTCGCTGAGCGGCATGAAGATGATGCTTGCGTCATACTCAGACATGCCGATCTCGAAGAGGGCCACGACGGGATAGCGCTTCACTCTCGGCGCGGTGCCGAGCGCCGTGGCGGCTCCACGCGGCGTCAGCAGCGAGACTTGATCGCCAACCTTCACATTAAGCTCATGCGCAAGCCGGGTGCCAAGCGCGACCCCAGGCTCCTGGTCGAAACCGTCGAGCGTGCCGAAGCGGATATTGTCGGCGACCGCCTTGAGCTGTTTGAGATCACTTTCGCGCAAGCCTCGCACCAAGGCCCCGCCCGAGGTTCCCGGCGTCGAGATCATGACCTGACCTTCGACGAGGGGGAGCGCGAATTTGACCCCGGGGACGGCACGGACCCGCGTCGCCACGTCGTCAAAGTCGGAGAAATGCGCAAGGCTATGCACTACGACGTGACCGTTCAGTCCCAGCATCTTGTTGAACAGCTCCTGGCGAAAACCGTTCATCACCGCCATGACGATGATGAGGGTGGCGACGCCAAGCATGATGCCGATAAAGGAAAAGCCGGCGATAACGGAGATGAAGCCCTCCTTCCGGCGCGCCCGCAAATAGCGTAGCGCCACCAGCCACTCGAACGGGGCGAAAGCCCGGGTGCTTCCCTCTGTGCTCATGCCGCTTCCCTTTTCGCTTCGTTCGCAGATTGGACGAGGCGATTCAAAGCGGAATCGAAGGTAACACTATGGCGGGCGCCGGTGGCGCGCTGCTTCAACTCGACCTCGCCGGAGGCCAAGCCTTTCGGACCGACGATGATCTGCCACGGAAGGCCGATTAGATCCATAGCGGCGAACTTCGCCCCCGCCCGATCGTCGGTGTCGTCAAAAAGCACGCTCAACCCGGCGGCCTGAAGCTTGACGTAGAGATCCTCGCAGGCTGCGTCCGTGCCCTTGTCGCCGACCTTCAGATTGATGAGCCCCACATCGAATGGCGCCACGGATTGCGGCCAGATGATCCCGGCATCGTCGTGGGAAGCTTCGATAATGGCCGCGGGGAGCCGCGATACGCCGATGCCGTAAGAGCCCATCTGCACGGTTACCAGCTCGCCGCCGGGGCCTTGCACCTTGCAGCCCATCGCCTCGGAATATTTGGTGCCGAAGAAGAAAATGTGGCCGACCTCGATGCCGCGCGCAGTGAGGCGATCCTTCTCCGGCACCTCGCGAGCGAAGCGCTCCGAGTCGTGCTTCTCCACCGTTGCGGCGTATTTGCCGGTGAAGGCGCCCACGACCGGCGACAGGTCGCTGTCATAGTCGATATCAGCGCCCGGTGGGTCGATCTCGACGAGATCTCGGTGACAACAGACCTCGCTCTCGCCGGTGTCGGCGAGGATGATGAATTCATGGCTGAGATTGCCGCCGATCGGCCCGGTCTCAGCGACCATCGGCACCGATTTCAAGCCCATGCGCGCGAAGGTTCGCAAATAGGAGACGAACATCTTGTTGTAGGACTTGCGCGCGTCGTCGACGGTAAGGTCGAACGAATAGGAGTCCTTCATCAGGAATTCTCGGCCGCGCATGACGCCGAATCGCGGTCTGATCTCATCGCGGAACTTCCATTGGATGTGGTAGAGGATGCGCGGCAGGTCCTTGTAGGATTTTACCGCGTCACGAAAGATCGCGGTGATCAACTCCTCGTTGGTGGGGCCGTAGAGCATCTCGCGCTCATGGCGGTCCGAGATGCGCAGCATCTCCTTGCCGTAAACCTCGTAGCGGCCGCTTTCCTTCCAGATCTCGGCCGGCTGGATGGTCGGCATCAGTAATTCGAGGGCGCCCGCGCGATCCTGCTCCTCGCGGACGATCTGCTCGATCTTTTGTAGAACACTGAAGCCGAGCGGCAGCCAGGAATAGATGCCGGCACTCGCCTGGCGGATCATTCCCGCTCGCAGCATCAGCCGGTGTGAGACGATCTCGGCTTCCTTGGGATCGTCCCGGAGCAACGGCAGGAAATACTGACTAAGGCGCATAGGCAGCGTCTCAGGCGTTGCGGGGCGGCTTTCGGGGTCGCGCCGCTGATTGGAATGAGCCATGCTTGAGCGGGCCTTCCCCCACAGGCCTGCCCCCCGCGGCTAATAGCTTATTTTCGCTGCGAGAAGCAATGCCGGGGGACCGCTGCCCGCATCATGGGCGTCAAGCACAAATTTGCGGCGTCGCGCCATAATCATGGTGACAATTTGGCGCGGGCGCGCTAGTGTGCCCGCACAACGTGGGAAGGTTCGGGACCGGTAGCGATCTCGGAAGTCACGCGTTGAGAGATTGGACCTGGTCCAAGTCTTGGGAGGAAGTAGACTCCGGGCGCGCCGACCGGCGCCGCCGCTCTTAAGCCGGCATTCTCGAACAGTCGATACCGACCGGACGAGGCTTGCTAAGCCTTAGGAGACAAGGGGTTAGTTACTGGAGCAAGGCCGGTTCGGCCTTGCTTTTTTTGTGCAGTATCGCCGCGAGATCACAACGCAAACCGCGCGGAGTTGTCCGCTGAATTATCGACGTTCCGCGCAGGCGCGCGCTACTGCACGCGCTCGTAGCGCGGCAGGAACGGTATGTCGTCGAGCGTGATCACGTGGTGCTCGATGATCGCGTAGAGCGCGGCGAAGATGATGGTGGCGACCACCGTGGTGGCGACCATCTTCGGCAAGAGGTTGGGAACGTGCGGCGCGCTCTCGGCCTGTCCCGGTGTCGTCTTCTCTCCCGCCTCCTCCGAGGTGCGCACGCCGATCGGCAGCATGGCGAACAGCACGATCCACCACACAATGAAGTAGATCGCTAGGGCGAAGGCGATGGTCACGGTCTACGCCTCTTCGAGCTCGACCAGGGTGCCGCAGAAATCCTTCGGGTGCAGAAACAGCACCGGTTTGCCATGCGCGCCAATCTTCGGCTCGCCGTTGCCGAGCACGCGCGCGCCCTCCGCCATCAACCGGTCACGCGCCTGCTTGATATCGGGCACCTCGTAGCAGAGATGGTGGATGCCGCCATTGGGGTTGCGCTCGAGAAAGCCCGCGATCGGCGAGCCCTCGCCGAACACGCCAAGCAGTTCGATCTTGGTATTGGGCAGCTCGATGAACACGGTGGTCACGCCATGCTCCGGCTGGTTGACCTCGTCGGAAACCTTGGCGCCCAACGTGCAGCGATAGACCTCGGTCGCCGCCTTCAGATCGGGCACGGCAATGGCGACATGGTTCAAACGGCCGATCATTCCTCGTCTCCCCTAAAGTCTCGCAACCCTATAGCACCGTCAGCAGCACGGAGCACATGGGCTTCTTGCCCCAAGCTTGGTTGATCGCAGCGCGCACCGATCTGCGCACGGCCTCGCTCACCAGCGCGTGGTCCTTGCGCTTCGGTTTCGGTAGGCTCTCGATGGTGCCGATCACGGCGTCGCGGGCAATCTCCTCGAGCGGCGTTCCCGCATTGTCGGCGGCGGGCAGTCCGCTCAGGGCCACTTCCGGTTCAGCAAGCAAATGCCCCTTCGCGGACATCACCAGCGATACGGCGACAGAGCCGGCAAAGCTTAGCTTCCGCCGCTCGCGGACCTGGCCATCATCGGCCCGCGTCAGGATCATGCCGTCGCGGTAGAGCCGGCCGACCGGCACGTCGTCGATGATCTCGGCCGGGCCTGGTAGCAGCCGCACCATGGCGCCGTTCCGCGCGCGCACCACCTGTTTGACGCCGAGCCGCTCGGCGAGCTTCGCATGGGCTTCGAGATGGCGGCCCTCGCCGTGCATGGGAATGGCAACCTTTGGCCTCACCCAGCCGTAAAGCTGCTCGAGCTCGCCGCGTCGCGGATGACCCGATACATGCACGGCCGCGTCCTGGTCGGTAACGACCTCGACGCGGAGATCGGCCAACGCGTTTTGAATGCGCGACACCGCCTTCTCGTTGCCGGGAATGGTGCGCGAGGAAAAGATCACCAAGTCGCCGGCGTCGAGCTCGACATTGGGATGGTCGCCTTGGGCGATGCGGGCCATGGCGGCGCGGGCCTCCCCCTGGCTGCCGGTGCAGAGCGCCACCACCTTGTGCGGCGGCAACCTGGCGAAGGCCGTCTCTTCGTGGAAGGAAAGCTTCGGGTCGAGGTAGCCGGTCGTCTGAGCCGCCTCGATCACCCGGTGCATGGCGCGGCCGACGACAACAAGCTCGCGGCCGGCAGCGCGGGCAGCATTGGCAACCGAGCCGATGCGGGCGACGTTGGAGGCGAAGGTTGTGACTGCCACACGCTGGCGTGCTTCGCGGATGAAGCGGGCGAGCGTAAGCGCGACGTCGGCCTCCGATGGCGATACGCCGTCGCGCACCGCATTGGTAGAATCGCAAATCAGCGCGGCAAGTCCGGCCTCGCCCAGCGCCTTCAGACGCACGGCGTCGGTGGGAGCGCTGGTCAGCGGATTTTCGTCGAGCTTCCAGTCGCCGGTATGCAAAGCCGCCCCAAGGGGCGTGCGGATCACCACGGCGGAAGGCTCGGGGATCGAATGCGACATGCTGATCAGCTCCACATCGAAGGGGCCGATCATGCGGCGGTCGCCGAGCGGCATGACGTGCAGGGGGAAGCCGTTGACGAGGCCGATCTCGGTGAGCTTTGCCTTGAGCATCTCGGCAGTGAAGGGCGTGGCATAGACGGGCACGCCGGCGATCTGCGGCCAAAGGTCGGCCACCGCGCCGAAATGGTCTTCATGGGCATGCGTGAGCAGCAACCCGGCAATATTGTGCCGCTCTCCCTCGATGAAGCTGATGTCGGGAAGGATCACGTCGACCCCGGGCTCGGCCTCGCCGCCGAACGTAACGCCCATGTCGACGATCAGCCATTCGCGCGCGCCGTCGCGCCCGTAGCCGTAGAGATAAAGGTTCATGCCGATCTCGCCCACGCCGCCAAGCGGCAGGAAGACGAAATCGACTCCCTTGCGATCGGATTTGCGAGACATGTCGGGGTTACGGCGCCTCACCTGAGGAAGAACACATCGCCGGCGGCGATCCGGTGCTCGAAACCGTCCGGCGTTAGCAGTCTGAGCGCGCCGTCAGCGTCGAGCCCGGCATAGACGCCGTCGGTTTCGTCGCCGTTGATCATCACCCTGAGCGGCCGGCCGGTGGGACCGGCGCGGTCGAGCCAAGCGCGGCGGATGCTCGGGAAGCCGGTCCCCTCGTTCCAGCGCGTCAACCATTGATGCGTGGTGGCGGCAAGCACCTCGAGCGCGTCGGCGGGCGTGATGGTCATGCCATAGGCGCCGAGGCTGATCGCCGGCTGCGGCAAGCCCTCGGGATGGTCGGCGAGATTGATGCCGGTGCCGATCACGATCACCGAGCGGTTCTCGACCGGACCGCCGACATTCTCGAGCAGCATGCCGGCGAGCTTCTCGCCGGCGAGCAGGATGTCATTCGGCCATTTCAGCAAAAGCTCCGACCGGCCCTCATAGGCGATCAGCTTGGCGATGGTGTCATAGGTCACGACGCCGGCCATCAGAGCGAGCTGGCTTGCCACCCGGATGGGGCAATCGACCCCGATCAGCAGGCTGGCGAACAGGTTACCGTGCAGGGAAACCCACTCCCGCCCGCCGCGGCCTCGCCCTTGCGACTGCCGGGCCGACCAGATCCAGAGCGGGCCGGGCTCGCCGGCCTTGGCGCGGCGCTTCGCCTCAGCGTTGGTGGAATCGACAGTCTCCAGCCGCAGCAAGCGATAGCCGGGCGGCAGTTTGGGCGATGGTGATGAGAAATATGCCATTTAGAACAAAGACTTGGCAGCAATCCCGGCTAATGCCACGAGCGGCGCGGGGTAAACGAAATAAAGCAGAATAAACCCGCCGCTCACGCCGAGCACGGCGGCCAACGGCGTCTGCATCGGATCGAAGCGTTCCGCGGGGGCATCGAAATACATAAGCTTGACGATGCGCAGATAGTAGTAGGCGCCCACGACGCTCAACAGCACGCCGATGACGGCGAGCGCGTATAGGCCGGCATGAATCGCAGCTAGGAACACGTAGAACTTGGCGAAGAATCCTGCAAGAGGCGGGATGCCGGCCAAGGAAAACAAGAGCATTGCCAGCATGAAGGCCATGGCCGGGTTGGTGCGCGACAGGCCCGATAAGGCGTCGATCTCCTCGACCAGGTGCCCTCCCCGGCGCATGGCCAGGATGCAGGCAAAGGTTCCGAGCGTCATGGCGAGGTAGATCGCGAGATAGACGATCAAGCCGGCGACGCCCTCCGCCGTGCCGGCGGCAAGCCCCACCAGCGCATAGCCCATATGGCCGATCGAGCTATAGGCCATCAGCCGCTTGATATTGGTCTGGCCGATCGCCGCGAAGGAGCCCAGCGCCATCGAGGCGATCGCCAAGAACACCACGATCTGCTGCCATTCCATGGTCACCGCCGGGAAGGCAGTGACTAGCACCCGCACAGTAAGGGCCATGGCGGCGAGCTTGGGTGCCGCAGCGAAGAAGGCCGTGACCGGCGTGGGCGCGCCCTCATAGACATCCGGGGTCCACATGTGGAAGGGCACCGCCGAGATCTTGAAGGCGAAGCCCGCCATGAGAAACACGAGGCCGAAGATCAGACCGAGATTGGCGCCTGAGGGTTGCACCACGGCGGCGATGGTCGTGAACTCGGTCGAGCCAGTGAAGCCGTAGACCAACGACGCGCCGTAAAGCAGCATGCCGGAGGAGAGCGCACCGAGAACGAAATATTTGAGGCCCGCCTCGGCGGAGCGTGCGGAGTCGCGCCGGAAGGCGGCGATCACGTAGAGTGCGAGACTCTGCAGCTCCAGCCCGACATAGAGCGCGATCAGATCGTTGGCGGAGATCATCATCAGCATGCCGGTGGTGGCGAGTAGGATCAGCACCGGAAACTCGAATTTCACGCCCCCTGCCCCGCGCCAGTAATCGACCGACATCAGCAAGGCGACCGCGGCGCCGGTCAGCGTGAGGAGCTTGAGGGTGCGGGCGAAGGGATCGACGATGAAGCTGTCGCCGAACAAGGTGGCCGCGCCGGTCGAGCTCGCCACGAAGATCCCGGCCACGGCTAAGAGCGCAACCGCAAGCCACAGGATCAACTCACCCCGCTCGCGCCGCGTGAACACGCCGAGCATCAACAGCGCCATGGCGCCGACCGCGAGGGTCAGCTCCGGAGCCAGTACGGCGAGATTGACCGGATGCGGCACGGGCCACGCTCCTTAAGGCATCAGCGCGAGCCGCGCCTGTTCGGCCGCGGCCAGGCTGGTGTTGAAGTTCTTGATCAGCGCATCGACCGAAACCGCGGTGGCGTCGAGAATCGGCGCTGGATAGAAGCCGAAGAAGATGGTGAGCAGCACGAGCGGCGCCATCACCACGGTTTCGCGCCAGGTCAGGTCGGTCAGGAATTTGAGGCTCGCCTTCTCCAGGGCGCCAAAAATGATGCGGCGATAGAGCCAGAGCGCATAGGCC
>DATICH010000160.1:0-2925 GCA_035456885.1 Methyloceanibacter sp. | reverse complement strand
CAGCCCCGCTTACCATCTTTTCCCGGCGCATCGCCTGAGTAGCGGTGCGCCTGGGAGATGCTTTGCTAAGACGCATGGCGGCGGGGTCGATCTCCTGCACCCCGGGCCGGGTTGGCGAGGAGGAACGTTCCTCCCCGCCTGGCTTTGCTAGGCTGCGACGCGGAACACCGCGCCCGCCACTGAGCGTGGTCTCTCGCGCACTCTGCCGCCGTCATTGCCGGACTTCACGATCCATTGGCCGCTCGCGGAGCGGCCGGTGATGACGCCGACATGGCTCGACCAGACCACGACCGCGCCGACCTTGGGTCCCGAGGATCGTCCCCAATTCTTCCAGTTGCGGGCGAGATTGAGCTCCGGTCCGCCGCCAAATTGCGTCCGCATCCACCAACCGCACCACCGCGCCGGCCGCGGGCCGACGCCGGCCTTTGCCGAGGCGGTTGCCTTCACCTGGAATTTCCGCGTGGCTGTGTTGCGCGGCTCTTGCCGCAAAGAAGGCTTGCGAGCGCGGTGCACGGTGGATGACCGGCGCGTCTGGCGTTTGAGTTGTTGTTGGCCAAGCGCTTTGGCGTAAGCGCCTTCCTTCGATTGGCGGGGCCTCGCCTCCGCGAGATCGAGCGGCAGAGAAACCGCCATCCCTAACAGCGTTGCGGCGAGCGCAACGATACGCACTCCAAACATGATGCATGCTCCAATTTTTGTTTTGGGAGGAAGCGGCCGGTGACGTTTCGACCGGCCGGACGCGCCTCGGCGCGCTCGGCTAAGTTATGGAAAAAACTGACGAAAGATCGGCCCGGGGGTGGCGCTCTCTGGGTCATTCATGGGCGCGAACGGCGATTTGATGGCGACAAACGGCACCCCGCGTGCGCGTAGGCGCGGCCGTCTGCAACTTCAAAAGCGGAATAAATCCCCGCGATCTCCTCAATCGGCGGTTAGTTTCGGGGCCGCACATTTGCAGTCGTCAGTTTACGGGAGCGAACCAACCATGACCGAGCAGCCGGAAAGCTGGGAGCTGGACATCGTGCCTCCCACCGACACCGTGCGCATTACTCTGAATGTCAGTCCGCCGGATCTCGAGCTTGCGGTCGCGACCGCGGGCCTCTCGCTGTGTCCCGCCATGATGCGCGCCATCGTTGCCGCCATGGTGGTCGACACAAGCTGGCGCGGGGCACGACCCTAGCCGCAGTTATGTCTTTGACGGTCACGCTTCGGTCGGAGCAAACTCGCTCTTCGAAACCGCATGGAGAGTGGCGATGCCCGGCAAGCGCGTCCAATTTGACGACGAGACTTGGGCGGCGGTCGACGCGCTGGCGCGCCGCGAGCGCAAGAGCTTTCAGGAGCTGAGCGAAGAAGCCTTCGGCGATCTTCTGAAGAAGCATCGCCAGCCGGTAGGGTTCAAGGCCGCGCTGAAAGAGAGCGTCGCCTCGCGCGGCAAAACACGCTGACCCTACCTCTCGCAGAGCGCAACGAATTCAAGTCGCATCTCCCGGCAGAGATAGCGTGCGTCCTCGGCGCTGTCGGCCTCGATCAGCACGCATAACGAGCCCTCGAGGGCATAGAAGTTCACTCCGGCGACGCGCCGGCCGAGGGCGCTGGCGCTGCGCACCGTGCGAAGTCCGGCTCTCTCGGTGGCGGTTCTGGTCATGTCTCGATCGCTGTCCGCTTCCGGCCACGTTCCCGTTACGTTCTGTCTCTTCTACGTGATTCGTGGCGAAAATGAAATGCGCTGTTCGCCGGCCCACATTGGCCGGCAAAATGCATTAAGCTCCGGCGACTAGAGGAGCGGGGAGCGCGCGAGCCGCGCCCTGAGAGGAGCCCATGACAGACAAATCAGCGTTCGAAATTCCACCCGAGCTGCGCGACCTGGCGGAGAAGAATGTCGAGCAGGCGCGTGCCGCCTACGGCCAGTTCATGGATTTCCTGACTCAGGCCATGGGCGCCTGGGCCGGATCATCAACCGGGGGCGAGCTTGGCGGCTTGCGCGCCGTGCAGGAAAAGGCAGTCGCTTTCGCCAAAGAGAATGCCGAGCGCTCCTTCGAGCTGGCCAGCGAGCTCGCCCGCGCCAAGGACGTGCAGGAAGTGCTGACCTTGCAGAGCCGCTTCGTGCAGACGCAGATGCAGACCTTCGGCATTCAGGCGCAGCAGCTTTCCTGGTTGATGGCCGACGCCATGCGCGACCTCCACACCAAGAGCAAAAGCTGAGAATTCAGCGCGCGGCCTGGCTGAGGCAGCGGCTTGCGGTCTTGCTCCAGAACAGCGCCCCCTGCCCCGCATAGTCGACGGCCGTCTGACTATTGACGTCCCGCGAGACGATATAGCTTCGCAGCGCCGCGAGCCCGCTTGCCGACAATCCCATCCGCCGCAACGCGCAACAATTAACAGCAATCTCGTCCTTGTGCCCGAGGTGATGGCAGCATTCGTGTTGCCGGACGAAGCTCTTGAAGTGGCCGGGCGCGTTAGCGTAGCGGCCGTAATAGATGATCTGCGGCCGCCCCGTGGCGCGATCATAGGTCGCCTCGGCGAAGTAGCGCCGTGGATGCGCCTTGCCCGTGCGGTAGATCTCCTGCACGGCCTGGCTCTTGCCGGTCAGCTTGTTCATGCCGGTGCAGGCCGCAACGGCACTATCGGTTGCGGCGCAGATGCAGAGGGCCAATAGGACGAGACACAGCCTCATGGCCCTCCGCTATAGCGCAGGCCCGCGAGACAGGTGTTAGCGGCGGTGAACCTTAAGCGGCCTTGGCGTAGTAGGACTTGAGCTGGTTCATCACCTGCTGCTTGTCGAACTGGGCGCCCATCGCCAGCATCGCGTCGGCGAAGCGGCTCGTGATCTCGCCGATTTGCTCCGGGCTGAGCTGGTTCAGAATGCCGATGCGCACCTGCACGGGCTCGGACAGGGTCGGCCAGATGCCGAAGCCTTGCGCCCGCGCC
>DATICH010000159.1:0-5751 GCA_035456885.1 Methyloceanibacter sp. | reverse complement strand
CGATCTCGAGGAACTCCTCGCGGTTATAGGCGATGCCGCCGCCGGTGCCGCCAAGCGTGAAGGACGGGCGGATGATCGCCGGCAGGCCGATGTCCGGCATCGCCTCCAGCGCCTCGATCAACCCCTTCTCGACATAGCGACGGCGCCGCTCGCCCTCGCTGCGCGCCCACTCCACCTCGAAATCGGCGAGCGCCGCTTCACGGGGCGCCGCATCCGGATGCTCCGCTTCGATCCGCGCAATCTCGTCCTTATATTTCCGCCGGTCGGCGCGCTTGAGCGAGGAGGCGTCGGCGAGCCGCGAGCGGGGCGTCTCCAGCCCGATTCGCTGCATCGCTTCGCGGAACAACTCGCGATCCTCGGCCTTGTCGATCACCTCGGCGCGGGCGCCGATCATCTCCACGCCGAATTTCTTGAGCACGCCCGCCCGCTCGAGCGAAAGCGCGGCATTGAGCGCGGTCTGGCCGCCCATGGTCGGCAGCAGCGCGTCGGGCCGCTCGTCCTCGATGATCTTGGCGAGGAATTCCGGCGTGATCGGCTCGATATAGGTGGCGTCGGCCAGGTTCGGATCGGTCATGATCGTGGCCGGGTTCGAGTTCACCAGGATGATGCGGTAGCCCTCTTCCTTCAGCGCCTTGCAGGCCTGGGTGCCGGAATAGTCGAATTCGCAGGCTTGGCCGATCACGATCGGCCCAGCCCCGATGATCAGGATGGACTTGATATCTGTGCGTTTCGGCATGCTCGACGGACGGGTCCCGGCGCCGGTCTCGGCCCGGAATTTGGAAGACGGATTCTAAAGGCTAGAGGGCACGATATAGGTGAAAAGACCCGGCGCGGGAACCCCCTGCTGCGGACGCTTCCCCAGGAAAGGGCCCGGGCGCCCGCCTAAAGCAAAAAGGCCCGGCGGGCGGGGGACCGCCGGGCCATCAAGCAAAGGGCTTGGGGGGTTAAGCCGCTTTGCGGAACATCTGCGGGATCGTCGAATGATAGCTGGGACGCCCTTGGAACGCCGCGCGCAGGCGCGCGACATTCGGCGCCTCGGCGATCAGGCCTGGTCCCTCCGGCGCGACGGCGGCCAGCGCGTCGACCATCGGCATCAGGATGAAATCGTCGAGATAAGGTTTCTCCCCGTGCAGGAACGGGCCCTTGCCGAGCGCGCGGTCGAGAACGGCAAGGTGGTTGCGGATATCGGGAATCGCGCCGTCGATCGTCGCCCGGTCGATTGGCTTGCCGGTGAATTGCGGCAGCACATATTGCACGACGCAACGGCCCATGATCGAGCGCGACACATAGTCGATCATGGCGCTCGCCCATTGCTCCAGGCGCACTGCCTCCAACGGATCCTCCGGCACGAGCGGCGGCCCTTGGAACATACGGTCGAGGTAATGCCCGATCGCCAAGGTCTCGAACACCACCACCTCGCCATGCCGCATGGCGGGAATGCGTCCGAACGGATGCAGCGCGAGATGTGCCGCGCCCTTCATGTCGGAGAACTCCTTCATGTCGTTGGTGGTGAGCGTGTATTTGACGCCCTTCTCCTCGCAGGCGATGCGCGCCGCGCGTACCCAGTTGGAAATATCGAATCCAATGATCTCAAGCTCCGCCATCACCGACCCTCCTGGTCATCCATGGGTTGCCCTCCCGCGGGCGCATTCTTGAGCGAAGCTAAATATGTTCAAGAACATATTTTGAGCTGGCGCTATTCTGGGATCGTCGAGGGCGAAAGCGCGGGAGGAGACCCATGCCTTACACAGCGGAGCACAAGGAAAAGACGCGCCGGCAAATCGTGCGGAGCGCGCGACGGCTGTTCAACCGGCACGGCTTCAACGGCGTCTCGATCGACGAGATCATGGCCGACGCCGGCTTAACCCGCGGCGGCTTCTACAATCATTTCGGCACGAAGGAGGAGCTTTACGCCGAAGTCGTGCAGCAGGTTCTGGCCTGCCGCGAAGGCGAGGACGCAACGCCGGCCGATGGCACCCGGCCGCGGGCCAGTGGCGGCGAGTTCATATCCGCCTATCTGTCGCCGGCGCATTTCGAGGATCGCGACAATGGCTGCCCGCTGATGGCGCTTCCGTCCGATGTCGCGCGGGGCGGCGAGCCGGTGCGGCGCGCTTATCGCCAAGTGCTGGAATATATGGTCGAGCACCTACAGGCGGATGTTCCCGGGGCCAGGACGCGCGAACGCGCGCTTGCGGTAGCCGCGCTCTGCATCGGCGGCATGGCGGTTGCCCGCGCCATCGACGATGTGAAGCTCGCCCACGAGGTCAGGGAAGCCGCAAGGAACATGGCGCTCACTCTCGGCGGCTGGAACAAGCTCCCCGCCGCCGCCGAGTAGAGCTTTAGTCGTCCTTGCCGTTCTTGCGCTTTTCCATCGCTTCGACAAAGCGGACGAAGAGATAATGGCTATCCTGCGGACCGGGTGAGGCCTCGGGATGGTATTGCACCGAGAACACCGGTCTATCCTTCAGCCGCAAGCCGGTATTCGATCCGTCGAACAGCGATACGTGCGTCTCTTCCACGTTGCCGGGCAGGCTGTCGCGATCGACCGCGAAGCCGTGATTCATCGAGGTGATCTCCACCTTCTCCGTGGTGAAGTCCTTCACCGGATGGTTCGCGCCGTGATGGCCCTGATGCATCTTGGCGGTGGTGCCGCCAAGCGCGAGCCCGAGCATCTGATGGCCGAGACAGATGCCGAACACCGGTAGCCCTGAGTCGACCAGCTTCCTGATCTGCGGAACGGCATAGGCGCCGGTCGCGGCCGGATCCCCCGGACCGTTCGACAGAAACACGCCATCAGGCTTCCGCTCGAGAATCTCCTCGGCCGACGCCGTCGCCGGCACCACCGTCACCTTGCAGCCGACGGCGGCCAGTTCGCGCAAAATGTTGCGCTTCAGTCCATAGTCGATAGCGACGACATGGAAGCGCGGCGTCTCCTGCCGGCCATAACCACGTCCCCACTGCCAGCCGGTCTCGTCCCACGCATAGCTCTGGCCGCAGGTCACGTCCTTGGCGAGATCGAGCCCGACCATGCCGGGGAAGGCGGCAGCCTCGCGTTTCAGCGCCTCGAGATCGAATTTGCCGTCGGGGCTGTGCGCGATCACCGCGTTCGGCATGCCCTTCTCGCGGATTAACGCGGTGAGCGCGCGCGTATCGACGCCGGTGATGGCGATGATGCCGCGCGCCTTGAGCCATTGATCTAGGCCGTGCGCCGCACGCCAATTGGACGGCGCGGTGATCTCAGCCCTGAGCACGCAGCCGCGCACTCCGCCGGTCGCTAGACTCGCCGACTCCAAATCCTCGTCATTGGTGCCGACATTGCCGATATGCGGGAAGGTGAAGGTGATGATCTGCCCGGCATAGGATGGGTCGGTCAGAATTTCCTGATAGCCGGTCATCGCCGTGTTGAAGCAAACCTCGCCGACCGCGACTCCCGCCGCGCCCGCGCCTTTGCCTTCGATCACCGTGCCGTCGGCAAGTACGAGGAGCCCGGTCGGCGCCTCATCCTGCCAAGTGTCAGGACGCGCACGCGGCAGAGCGGCCCCTTGGGCCGGTGTGTCGTTTTCGTCGGTCATCATCTCTTACTGGGCGCCGTTCGGTCGGGGGCGCTCCGGTCGCAAACTCGGGTGCAGGGACGGCAAGGTCAAGGGCGCGGGCCGGAACTGACTTGAGCCCGCGCCGTCTTACGTGACGCGTGCGCCGCAGTCAATCTACACCACGATCTATTTTCTTGTGAAAACAATAAGTTAGTCTGCCAATTGGGCTTGCCTGTGCGAGACCGCTCGATTAATTTGGGAACTTCCTTCCTGAAAGCTCCGGCAAATCCATGCGCGAGACCGTCACCGTCGCCCTCAAGGCGGCCACCAAGGCGCAAGACAAGCGCCGCATCTCGACCCTCAGGCTGATCAGCGCCGCCTTCAAGGATCGCGACATCGCCGCGCGCACTGCCGGCAAGGAGCAGGCCACCGACGCCGAACTGCTCGAGCTTCTCGCCAAGATGATCAAGCAGCGCGAGGAGTCGGAGAAGATCTATGCCGATGCGGGACGCGCCGAGCTCGCGCAACAAGAAGCGGAGGAGATCGTCATCATCCGCGAGTTCCTCCCGAAGCAGCTCTCCGACAAGGACATGGAGAAAGCGATCGCCGACGCCGTCGCCAAGACCGGAGCCGCGAGCGTGAAGGACATGGGCAAGGTGATGGCCGAGCTCAAAGCGAAATACGCCGGCCAGATGGATTTCGGCAAAGCCAGTGCACTGGTGAAGGCGAAGCTCGGCTGACATTGCCTCAATTCCGTGCAGCAATCGCAGCACGCGCATAATCGCGCGCCACTTCACGAGTCAAATCGTCGCGCATCGGAGTCGCTGGCTGCGTCAGCCGGCCACGCGTCAGTTTGTCAGTGCACCGCAACATAAACTCGTCACCGCATTGCACTACGCGTGGCGCAATGCAGCACGGAGTGATTCCGTGGCTGAACTGAATAGGAGGCCACAATGCTTCTACTCTTCCGTCTCATGCGGGTCGCGTTCGCCGTGGCGGTGCTTGCCGTGCTCGTTCTCGCCACTTTCGAGGCGCGCGCCGAGCAGCCGCTGACCAATCTCGGTCCGGTCGGTCCGGGCGAGCCGCTGCTCGTCACCGTCGGCGAGCAGCGCTTCATCGCCTTCTTCACGCCAGAGCGTAGCGAATGTGCTATCAGCGCCGTGACCTGGAAGGATGCCGATCCCGACGAGCCTTATTCGTCGGCACGCGTGCGCGTCAGCCTCAAGCCCGGTCAGCTCATGCAGCTCGACGGCCCGCAGCGCCGGTCGATGGGCCTGCTCTGCGGCGCCGATGCCGCGAGCCTCGCGATCATCGCGCCGGCCGAGTTGATCCTCGCCGGGACTGCCGAGGAACGTAACTAGCGACCACAGGAGATGCGTTGCAGGCGGGCGGGGCGTTCACGCGTCCCACCCGTCTCTATTTCGCAGCTTCATCCAAGCGCCTGCCGTTCCGATACGTTAGATGAGTCAATCGAAACCGGAGCGAGGACGGCCACTGTTACGTGTCGGGAAGTGCGCCCTCGGAGCTTCCTCAACCATTTGGTGTAAAGAGAAAACTGTGATTTAATTGGCCTTCTAGATGCTAGCAACTGGAGGCGGCCATGCCACAGCTCAGGCATCGTTTGGTCTCTCGAATCCGCGCAACGCCCAGATATTTGGTCGTCCTTACCTTGCTTTATCTCTTGGGGACACCAGTCGCGGCAAGGCCTGAGCCCTCTTCCGAACTTCCCGCGCTTCTCGCGGCAACCGCCCAGCCGTCGTCAGCTCGGGAAGTAGCAGACTCAACTCTGAAGAGTGTCGTTGGATCGGTTTCGCAGGATATCTGGCCCTACGCGATCCTCATCTCTGCCGAAATCCACCGGCAAAAGAACGGGACTGTAACAGCCCTCAACGAATACCGTCAGCTGGCGGACTGGGGCGCGGAAAACGCAAGAGAGCATGGCTGGGGCGGCAGCGCTTTAGCGACCTTTGCCCTTTGGCGATGGCTGAGACTTGTCGATCACGAAGCAAATGAGAAAGACGCGCGGTGGGCATTGGTCACCGCAAAGGCGCTTAGGGATAGTAGATTTGCTCAAGGATTGTTTGCTTCGCTTCCGCGCATCGAAGCAGATATGGCGCGGCGTCTCGCTGTGCTTGCGTGGTCTAATAATTTTCCGGAGGCGATTCCGCTGTTTATTGACTTTCTGAGCGTCGCGTACGCCGACGATCTGAGTGAAGAC
>DATICH010000158.1:0-4203 GCA_035456885.1 Methyloceanibacter sp. | reverse complement strand
GTCGCGCCAGCCGTCGATCGTGTCGGACTTGCTCACCGCCGAGACGTAACGCGGCACGCCGCCGGCCATGGCCAGCCCGTTCAAATGGCAGCGGTCCTCCTTGACGATCTTGGAGATAAACGGCGGCTTCCAGATCGGCGTGAAGCTGTGTCGCACCGACGGCGTCGCCAGGCAATTGTAGAGGTGTTGACGAACACGATGCGCCCGTCGGCCAGCTGGCGGATATCGTGGGCGTCGAGCTCGCCAGTGATAAGGATCTCGCGCGGCACATAGCAGGTATCGAACATATGGTTGACCTGCTGGTCGGGCTCCAGCACGTTCTTGAACTTGATGAGCTGGAACAGTGTGGCCAGCAGCAGCGTGTCCTTGTCGGGTACGCAGATACCCATGGCCTTGCGGAAGAAGCGCTCGTCGACCAACAACCCCCCATTCACGTTTTGGCCGAGCAGATAGAACTTGCCGGACTGATAGGACGAGATGGCAAGGCCAATCCGGTTGGCGCCGAGAAAAGCCGATAGCCCCGGCGACATGGAATTGGCGGCGCGGTGCTCAAATATAATCCCGGCGCATTGCTGCTGGCCGGCGCCGTCTCCGGCGGCTGGGGCTGGGCGGCTGGGGCTGGTACGACGCCGACCGGCCGATCAACTTCCCGGGCTTCTTTGCCTTGGCCCAGTCCGAGCACGATGTCGGCTATGTCAATGGCCGGTTGCGCGCCGCCTATCAGCTCGGCGCCGGCTCTTGGTACTTGAAGCCGATGGTCGATCTCGACGCCACCCATGTCAGGCTCGACGGCGTGAACGAGACCGGCGCCGGCGCCGTGGGGCTCATTGTGCGCGGCGCCGACGAGACGGTGCTGTCGGCCACGCCCGCGCTCGAGCTCGGCGCACAGTTCGGCGCGGCTTACGGAACGCTGGTGCGGCCCTATCTGCGCGGCGGCGCCACCTTCTATGACGATCCGGATTTCGTGCTGCTGGCGAGCTTCGAGGGATCGCCGGGCAGCGTCGGCCCGTTCCGCATCGCCAGCTCGACCGACGATGTGGTCGGCACTGTCGGGGCCGGCGTCGACGTGATCGGCGCCGAAGGGGCAAGCTTCCGGCTCTATTACGAAGGAAGCTTCGGCGACCTGGTCGAGCAGCACGGCGGCGGCATCAAGGGCACCCTGCCGTTCTGATCGCTACCCCGGCCGGCGCCCCTTTTTCCCGAGCGAACCCGGCGCTATATCTCCGTTAACGGCGCTCGGGCTATAACGGCGCCGACCCCGCCGCCACTTCATCTCTCGCCTGACCCATAGGACTATAGACCGATGGATTTCGAGAAGCTTTCCGACCGCCTCAAGGGATTTCTGCAATCGGCGCAGACGCTTGCCGTGCGCGAGGGGAACCCGCAGATCACCCCGGAGCATCTGTTGAAGGTGCTGCTCGATGACCCCGAGGGACTCGCCGCGGGGCTGATCGATCGCGCGGACGGCAACGCCAAGCTCGCCCTGGAGAGGACCGAGACCGCGCTCGGCAAGCTGCCCAAGGTCTCCGGCGGGGGCGCCGCCCAGCCGCATATGGCCGCGGCGCTCGCCCGCGTGCTCGATCAGGCCGAGCAGATGGCGACCAAGGCCGGCGACAGTTTCGTCACCGTGGAGCGCGTGCTGCAGGCGCTCGCCATGAGCAAGGAGGCCGAGTCCGGCAAGATCCTCGCCGATGCCGGCGTGACGCCGCAAAATCTGAACGCCACCATCAACGATTTGCGCAAGGGCCGCACCGCCGATTCGGCCGGCGCCGAGCAGCAATATGACGCGCTGAAGCGCTATACCCGCGATTTCACCGAGGCGGCGGCCAAGGGCGAGCTCGATCCGGTGATCGGCCGCGACGAGGAGATCAGGCGCACCATCCAGGTGCTCTCCCGCCGCACCAAGAACAACCCAGTGCTGATCGGCGAGCCCGGCGTCGGCAAGACCGCCATCGTCGAAGGCCTGGCGCACCGCATCGTCGCCGGCGACGTGCCGGAGAGCCTGAAGGACAAGAAGGTGCTGTCGCTCGACCTGGGCGCACTGATCGCCGGTGCCAAATATCGCGGCGAGTTCGAGGAACGGCTCAAGGCCGTGCTCAGCGAGATCCAGGCCGCGCAAGGCCAGATCATTTTGTTTATCGACGAGATGCACACTCTGGTCGGCGCCGGCAAGGCGGAAGGCGCGATGGATGCCGGGAATTTGCTCAAGCCGGCACTGGCCCGCGGCGAGCTGCATTGCGTCGGCGCCACCACGCTCGACGAATATCGCAAACATGTGGAGAAGGACGCGGCACTCGCGAGGCGCTTCCAGCCGGTCTATGTGCCGGAGCCGACGGTGGAGGACACCATCTCGATTCTGCGCGGGCTGAAAGAGAAATACGAGCTGCATCACGGCGTGCGCATCTCCGATGCCGCTTTGGTCGCCGCCGCCACGCTCTCCAACCGCTATATCACCGACCGCTTCCTGCCCGACAAGGCGATCGACCTGGTCGACGAGGCGGCCTCGCGCCTACGCATGCAGGTCGACTCCAAGCCCGAGGAATTGGACGAGCTCGACCGGCGCATCATGCAGCTCAAGATCGAGCGCGAGGCGCTGAAGAAGGAAAAGGATAGCGCGTCGAAGGACCGGCTGGCCAAGCTCGAGAAGGACATCGTCAATCTTGAGGAGCAGGCGAACGTACTCTCGAGCCGCTGGCAGGAGGAGAAGCAGAAGCTCGCCTCCGCGCAGAAGCTGAAGGAGCAGCTCGACGCCGCCCGCATCGAGCTCGAACAGGCGCAGCGTAAGGGCGACCTCGCCAAGGCCGGGGAGCTCGCTTACGGCGTGATCCCGGGACTGGAAGCCGAACTAAAGAAGACGGAGGAGACCGAGGCCAAGGGCGGGGCAATGGCCCAGGAAGTGGTGACGCCGGACCTGATCGCCGGCGTCGTCTCGCGTTGGACCGGCATCCCGGTCGACAAGATGCTGGAAGGCGAGCGCGAGAAGCTGTTGCAGATGGAGACGCAGATCGCCAAGCGCGTGGTTGGCCAGGAGGAGGCGGTCACGGCCGTGTCCACCGCGGTGCGCCGCTCGCGTGCCGGCCTGCAAGACCCGAACCGGCCGATCGGCTCGTTCATGTTCCTAGGGCCCACGGGCGTCGGCAAGACCGAGCTCGCCCGTGCGCTCGCTGAGTTCCTGTTCGACGACGAGCACGCCATGATCCGCATCGACATGAGCGAGTTCATGGAGAAGCACTCGGTCGCCAGGCTGATCGGCGCGCCGCCCGGCTATGTCGGCTATGAGGAGGGCGGCGTGCTTACCGAGGCGGTGCGCCGCAGACCCTATCAAGTCATTTTGTTCGACGAGATCGAGAAGGCGGCCGCCGACGTGTTCAACGTGCTGCTACAGGTGCTCGACGACGGCCGGCTGACCGATGGCCAGGGCCGCACCGTCGATTTCCGCAACACCTTGATCATCATGACCTCCAATCTCGGCTCGGAATTTCTGGTCAACCAGCCGGAAGGCGAGGACACCGACGCCGTGCGCGATCAGGTGATGAAAATCGTGCAGGCGCATTTCCGGCCCGAGTTCCTCAACCGCGTCGACGAGATCATCCTGTTCCACCGGCTGAAGCGCGAGCAGATGGGCAAGATCGTCGAGATCCAGCTCCGCCGCCTGCAGAAGCTGCTGGCCGACCGCAAGATCGCGCTCGAGCTCGACGACAAGGCCAAGGATTGGCTCGGCCAAAAGGGCTACGACCCGGCCTATGGCGCCAGGCCGCTCAAGCGCGTGATCCAGAAATATGTGCAGGACCCGCTCGCCGAGATGGTGCTCGAAGGCAAGATCCGCGACGGCGAGACGGTGAAGATCACCGCCAACAAGGACGGCCTGATCATCAACGGCCAGGCCGTCAAAATGGCGGCTTAATTTGGTTTGTTTGACGCATAGCCGCACGTCGGGGTTTTGGCCCAAAAGCAGCCGGAGCATGCTGATGGCCGAAGCGGGAACCTAGCGCGCGATCTAGGCAGCTTCGTCTGCGCGAATCCGAGCTTCCCGGCAAATGCGATTGAGGTCATCTATCGTGGTCGGGGTGTAAAGCCACTCGCGCGCCTGTTCGAAACCGTCCTCAAAACGCAGTTCAAACGCGATTGGAGACCATCCATGGAACATTCCCGACCGCGCCAGCTTGCGCGCCTTCGCTTGAATGCGCCGGACCCTATTCATAA
>DATICH010000157.1:0-5165 GCA_035456885.1 Methyloceanibacter sp. | reverse complement strand
CCCTGGGCGAGCGCAAGACCGCTGCCGCTCAGGATCAGGGTGCAAAGCGCAAGCGCGGCAACGCCGGAGCCGGCCGATAGCCGCACCGGCGACACAGGCTTGCGCCAAAAGCCGCGATAGACGCTCAAAGCTGGTTTCATCCCCGAGGGCCCGCCCGACGCATTATGCGCGCTTAGAATCCGGGGTCAATGCGGCATGAATAAGATGGTCGGCTTGACGCTTCCCCCAAGAACGGCCATAAGCAGTGCCAAGATGATGCAAAAGCAACCCATCCTTATCATTTCCTGCGGCATCATTCCGGGCTAGCAAATCACGCTCGCCTGGCCGTTCTCCCCTTATCATTAGAAGAGTTACGTGAACCGAAGGCGAGCCTCAGGCCGAAGGGGCTTGGTCGTGCTTAAGCTTTACAACACGCTCACGCGCAAGAAGCAGGACTTCCGTCCGCTCGATCCGGCGAACGTGCGCATGTATGTGTGCGGGCCGACGGTCTACGACTTCGCCCATATCGGCAATGCGCGGCCGGTGATCGTGTTCGACGTGCTGTTCCGGCTGCTGCGGCATATCTACGGGTCGGAGCACGTGACCTATGTTCGCAACATCACCGACGTCGACGACAAGATCAACGCGCGGGCGGCCGAGGACTATCCGGATTTGCCGCTGAACGAGGCGATCCGCAAGGTTACCACGATGACCGAGCAGCAATTCCACGAAGACATGGCGGCGCTCGGCGCGTTGCCGCCGAGCGTGCAGCCGCGCGCGACCGAGCATATCGAGCAGATGAAAGAGATGATCGAGCTTCTGGTCGAGAACGGCTGCGCCTATGTCGCCGAGGACCATGTGCTGTTCCATGTCGCCGCCATGAAGGATTACGGCAAGCTGTCGGGACGCTCGCTCGACGAGATGATCGCCGGCGCGCGGGTCGAGGTGGCGCCGTTCAAGCGGGATCCGATGGATTTCGTGCTGTGGAAACCGTCGAAGCCCGGCGAACCGTCATGGACGTCGCCCTGCGGTATTGCCGCGCCAGGGCGTCCCGGCTGGCACATCGAGTGCTCGGCGATGGCGGCGGCGCATCTCGGCCAGACCTTCGACATTCATGGCGGTGGCATTGATCTCGTGTTCCCGCATCACGAGAACGAGATCGCGCAGTCGCGCTGCAGTTTCCACACGCCGATCATGGCGCAGCTCTGGATGCATAACGGCTTCCTCCAAGTGGAGGGGGAGAAGATGGCGAAGTCCTTGGGCAATTTCGTCACCGTGCATGAATTGCTCACGGACTGGCACGGCTATGCCTGGCCCGGCGAGGCACTCAGATTCAACATGCTGCGCACACATTACCGTCAGCCGCTCGACTGGACCTTGGTCTCGCTCGACGAGGCGCATAAGACGCTGTGGGAATGGTACGGCGACCTCGAGGGCAAGGAAGTCGGCGGTGGCGTGCCTGGTGGGGTGCTCGATGCGCTGGCCGACGATCTCAATACGCCGAAGGCGATCACCGAGTTGCACAAGCTGCACAGCGCCGGCCATTGGGGTCATCTTCGCGCCGGACTGCAATTTCTCGGCATCTCCGGCGATCGCGCCAATATCGAGCGCGTGAAGTCCGAGGGTACAGAAAGGATTGCCGCCAAAGCGGATGTCGACGCATTAATCGGCGCACGCAACGCCGCACGTGCGGCGAAGAACTTCAAGGAGGCTGATCGCATCCGCGACGAACTTCAGGCGATGGGCATCATCTTAAAGGACGCCAAGGACCCGAAAACCGGCGAGCTGGTGACCACTTGGGAGGTAGCGCGATGAAGCCGCTGCTTGGCGATCTCCCGTTCAAGAACTCGCGCCGCGTCTATCTCGCGATCAAGCTCGCCGTGCTCGCGCTCGCCGTCCTGCTCGCGCTGCATTTCTTCTTCGGGCTCGTATAGGACAGGCCATGGCCCGCGAACGCATCTCGCTCTACGACACGACGCTCCGCGACGGCGCGCAGACCCACGGCGTCGACTTCTCGCTCGAGGACAAATGGCTGCTCGCGCAGCAGTTCGACGTGTTGGGCCTCGACTATATCGAGGCGGGTTATCCCGGCGCGAACCCCACCGACACGAAGCTGTTCGCCGAAGCGCGGCCGCTCGGCCACGCCAAGCTCACCGCTTTCGGCATGACCAAGCGGCCGGGACGCTCGATCGCCAACGATCCCGGCTTCCAGGCGCTGCTCGAGGCCAAGGTGTCCTCGATCTGTCTCGTCGCCAAGGCGTGGGACTTCCATGTCGATGTCGCGCTCGGCATCAGCCTTCAGGAGAATCTCGATGCTATCAAGGAGTCGACCGAAGCGATCGTCGGCAGCGGACGCGAGGCGTTGATCGACTGCGAGCATTTTTTCGACGGCTACAAGGCCAATCCCGATTACGCGCTTGCGTGTGCCACGACCGCCTATGCAGCCGGTGCCCGCTGGGTGGTGCTGTGCGACACCAATGGCGGCACTCTGCCCGAGGAGGTCGAGCGGATCGTCGGCGAGCTGGTCAAGCACGTGCCGGGGGACCATCTCGGCATCCATGTGCATAACGACACCGACAACGGCGTTGCCAATTCGCTCGCGGCGGTGCGGGCCGGCGCGCGCCAGATCCAGGGCACATTGAACGGCCTCGGCGAGCGCTGCGGCAACGCCAATCTGACCTCGATCATCCCCACTTTGCTGTTGAAGCCGGACTATGCCGAACGCTTCGAGACCGGCGTCACGCCGGAGAAGCTCCGCACGCTCACCCATGCCTCGCGCATCCTCGACGAGGTGTTGAACCGCGCGCCGAACCGACACGCACCCTATGTCGGCGAGGCGGCGTTCGCGCATAAAGGCGGCATCCATGTCTCGGCGGTGCAGAAAGACCCGCGTACTTATGAGCACATTCCGCCTGAGGCGGTCGGCAACCGGCGCAAGCTCTTGGTCTCGGACCAGGCGGGCCGCTCCAACATCCTGGCCGAGCTCGAGCGCATCGGCATCGTCATGCCGAAGGACGATCCGCGCATCGCGCGGCTGCTCGACGAGGTGAAGCAGCGCGAAGCCGTTGGCTATGCCTATGAGGCGGCGGAGGCTTCCTTCGAGTTGCTGGCGCGACGCCTGCTCGGCAACGTGCCGCAATTTTTCGAGGTCGATTCCTTCCGGGTCCTGGTGGAGCGGCGGCACAACGCGCTAGGCGAGCTCGTTACCGTGTCGGAAGCGACGGTCAAGGTGCGCCTCGACGGCGATACCATGATGTCGGTCGGGGAGGGGAACGGTCCGGTGAACGCGCTCGACAATGCGCTCCGCAAGGATCTCGGCCGTTATCAGAGCTATATCGACGACCTCGATCTCGTCGACTACAAGGTGCGTATCCTGTCCGGGGGCACCGACGCGGTCACCCGCGTCCTGATCGAGAGCCGCGACGGTGCCGGCAATCGCTGGTTCACGGTCGGCGTCTCGCCCAATATCGTCGACGCCTCGTTCGAGGCGCTGCTCGATTCCATCAATTACAAGCTGATCCGCGACGGCGCTCCGGCCCCTTGAGGGGCGGGCACCCAGGCGAGAAAGACGCTTTCTCCCTCCGCTTTGGGTTGCCGAGTTCAATTTCCACGCTAAGAATTGCGGCCACCTATCGCCGGGGAGCCGCGGTCTCGATCATGCGGGGGCTTATCGTCCTATTTCTGTTGCTGTGCTGGGCTTCGCCGGCGCTTCCAGCGCTCGATTACGGGGTGCCGGTCCGGCTTGCCCAGCACGCCGCGGACGCGCCGGATAGCGGTGGCGCGGGGCACGCCCTCGATTCCGGGCCGATCGATCTCGAGGCCGACGAGACCGAGACGGGCGCCGGACCCTGCGCGGGGGGAGGCGGCGTCATTGAGTATTTTCTCTGCCAGACAGAGGCCGCCATCAGCGGAGGGCTTAAGGCCATCCTGCTGCCGCTAATCGCGCTGCTGCTGCTGCTTACGCTCTCCATGGTGATGTTGTGGATCTATACCCGCCGGGTGGCGAACGCGGCGCGTCTCGCCGCCGAATATGTGCCGGCGGTCGAGCGCGCTTATGTGTTCGGCGGACCGACCGATCTCTTCCTGCTGCACGATCAGGCGAGCGTCAGGCTTGCCATGCAGAATTACGGCAAGACGCCGGCGGTGATCCGCGGCTGGGTGGTCGAGTTTGTGGCGCAGGAGCCGCAGGGGCGAAAGCCGACCTACGACGAAACCAAACGCACCGAGTCGAACGAGATCCTGGAGCCCGACAAGCTCTACTCGCCGGCCATGACCTTCCGGTCGGAAATTCCGGCCCCGTTCTTCATCGTCGGCTATATCGCCTATGATGACGTGTTCCGGAAGCAGCACATGACGCGTTTCTGTGTCGGGGTCACGCGCGACGCGAAGGCCGCCTATTCCGGCCATGCCGCCTGGAACGCCTACGACTGAGACTTGAGCGCGCGGTCAGAATTTCACCGAAACTTCGGCTTCAGCCTGTGCCTCACTCGCCTCGGAGTGGGGGACCAGCGTCTTCTCGATGGTGGGGATGATGTCCTCGATGCGATCCACCAGCAGCATGTTGAGCTCAAGCCCAGGGCGGATGAAGAGCTCACGGTCCATGTGCTCAAACAGGACGAGTAGGGGATCCCAGAAGCCGTCGATATTCGCGAGCACGATTGGCTTGGTGTGCCGGCCGAGCTGAGACCAGGTGAGCTGCTCGACGAACTCCTCCAAGGTGCCAAGGCCGCCCGGCAGCGCGACGAAGGCGTCGGACTTGGCGAACATCAGCTGCTTGCGCTGATGCATGTCGTCGACCACGATCAACTCCTGCGCCTCGACCAGCATGTGCTCGCGCTCGCTGAGGAAGCCCGGTATGACGCCGGTGACATGCCCGCCGGCTTCGAGCACCGAGCGGGCGATCTCGCCCATCAGGCCAAGGCTGCCGCCCCCATAGATGAGGCCGATACGGGAGGCCGCCAGGATGCGGCCGAAGGTGCGGGCCGCCTCGGCATAGGCCGAGTTCTCGCCTTCGCCGGAGCCGCAATAGACGCAGATGTTCTGGAGGCCCGCCCGAGGAGTTGGGTTCATGGGTCCATCTGCCATCCGGTTTCGGTGGGCGTCAAGAAAGGCCGCCGCCCGCCGAACCTGCTGGCGGGGACGCACCCGATCCGCTAGGTTTCTGGCGAATTTGGGTGGATTTTGAC
>DATICH010000156.1:0-2629 GCA_035456885.1 Methyloceanibacter sp. | reverse complement strand
AAGCGCATTCTTTATGCGCTGGCCGATCTGATGGAGCGCGATGCAGAGACGCTCGCCGTGTTGGAGAGCCTCGATGTCGGCAAGCCAATCAAGGACGCGCTCAACATCGACCTGCCGCAGGCGGTCCGCACCTTGCGCTACTATGCCGAAGCACTCGACAAGATATATGGCGAGGTGGGTCCCGAGACGACCGACCGCTTCTCCTTCGCGGTGCATGAGCCGCTCGGCGTGATAGGCGCCATCGTGCCGTGGAATTTCCCGCTGCTCATGGCGATATGGAAGGTCGCGCCCGCGGTTGCCATGGGCAATTCGGTGGTGCTGAAGCCGGCCGAGCAGTCGCCGATGACCGCGCTCAAGCTCGGCCAGCTGGCGCTCGAAGCCGGTTTACCGGCAGGCGTGCTGAACGTCGTACCGGGGTTCGGCGAGACCGCCGGTAAGGCGCTTGCCCTGCACATGGATGTCGACATGATTGCCTTTACCGGCTCCGGCGCGGTCGGCCGCCTCCTGATGCAATATTCGGGCGAAAGCAATCTCAAGCGGGTCAGCTTGGAGCTTGGCGGCAAGTCGCCGCAGATCGTTTTTGCCGATTGTCCGGACTTGAATGCCGCAGCCTTTCATGCCGCCTGGGGCGTCTTCTTCAATCAGGGCGAAGTCTGCACCGCCGCCTCCCGGCTTCTCGTGCACGAGTCGATCGCCGATGCGTTCCTCGACAAGTTGCTGATGATCGCCAAGCGCATCGTGCCTGGCGATCCGCTCGAGCCGGCCACGAATTTTGGCGCCATGGTCTCGGCGGAGCAGATGCAGACGGCCTTGCGCTATATCGAGAACGCCACCCGTGATGGCGCCGCGCTCCGGCTCGGCGGAAAACGTGCGCGCATCGACAGCGGCGGCTTCTATGTCGAGCCCACCGTGTTCGACCAGGTGACGCCTGAGGCGACGCTTGCGCGCGAGGAGGTGTTCGGGCCGGTGCTCGCCGTGACGTGCTTCAAGGAGCCCGACGAAGCCATCCGCCTCGCCAACGGCACGGTCTATGGCCTCGCCGCGGGCTTGTGGACTCGCGATGTCTCGCTGGCGCACCGCGCCGCGCGAGAAATCAAGGCGGGCCTGGTCTGGGTGAATGGCTGGGATGCTTGCGACATCACCATGCCGTTCGGCGGTTTCAAGCAGTCCGGTTTCGGCCGCGACCGGTCGCTGCACGCTCTTTATAAATATGCCGACCTGAAGTCGGTCTCGATCACCTTACGTTGATGGAGATGCGCCGGTGAACATGATCTTCAAGAAGTTTCCGGCCGCCGCGCTGATCGACGGCGAGTGGGTCACCTCCGCCAAGACGTTTCCGGTGAAGGATCCCGCGACCGGCGCCGAAGTGACGACCGTGCCCGACCTCGGCGCCGAAGATGCGCGCCGCGCCATCGACGCTGCTGCCCGCGCGCTGCCCGCTTGGTCGGGCACGACTGCCAAAGGCCGCGCCATCATCCTCAGGCGCTGGTTCGATCTCGTCACCGCCGAGACCGAGAATCTCGCCAAGCTGATGACCACCGAGCAAGGCAAACCGCTCGCCGAATCACGCGCGGAAGTCGCCTATGGCGCGGCGTTCATCGAGTGGTTCGCCGAAGAGGCAAAGCGCGCTTATGGCCACACCATTCCGACCACGGTCGGGTCCAAGCGTTATCTCACCATCAAGCAGCCGATCGGTGTCGTAGCGGCCATCGCGCCGTGGAATTTCCCGATCGCCATGATCACGCGGAAAGTCGCTCCCGCGCTCGCCTCCGGCTGCACGGTCGTGGTCAAGCCGGCGGCCGAGACGCCGCTCTGCGCGCTTGCGGTCGCCAAGCTTGCGCAAGATGCCGGTCTGCCGCCAGGCGTGCTCAACATCGTCACCACGATGGACGCCCCGGCCGTGGGCCGCGTGTTCTGCGACGATCCGCGGGTACGCAAGTTGTCCTTCACCGGCTCGACCGAGGTCGGCAAGCTGCTCTATCGCCAATGCGCCGAAACGGTGAAGAAGCTCACGCTCGAGCTCGGCGGCAATGCGCCGTTGATCGTCTTCGACGACGCCGATCTCGGCCAGGCCGTCGCCGGCGCCATGGCCTCCAAATACCGCAATGCCGGTCAGACCTGCGTCTGCGCCAACCGCATCCTGGTGCAGAGCGGCATCTATGACCGCTTCGCGGCGGCGCTGGTCGAAGCGGTGCAAAAACTCAAGGTCGGACCTGGCCTCGAGCCCGGCACCGCTATCGGCCCGCTGATCTCGAACGAGGCCATCGAGAAGGTCGAGACCTTGGTCGGCGAGGCCGTCGACGGGGGCGCGAAGATCCTGGCCGGCGGCACGCTCGATAATGCCGGCCCGCTGTTCTACCGGCCGTCCGTCGTGGGCGATGTGGCCCCCGACATGCGCATCGTTCAAGAGGAGATTTTCGGCCCGGTTGCCGCCTTGATGCGCTTCGACACCGAGGCCGAGGCGATCAGACTGGCCAACGACACCCCCTTTGGCCTCGCGTCCTATCTGTTCAGCACCAACCTAAGCCGCGCCTGGCGGGTGGCCGAGAGGCTCGAGGCCGGCATGGTCGGCGTCAATGAGGGCATCTTCTCCAACGAGGTCGTGCCCTTCGGCGGGGTCAAGGAATCC
>DATICH010000155.1:0-2467 GCA_035456885.1 Methyloceanibacter sp. | reverse complement strand
AGGCCCATGGTCCAGGGCGGCTCGTGCGCGTGTTCGAGTACCTGTTTCGGCTCGCGCGGCTTGCCCTCGAAGGCCAGGAACATCAGCCGCCAAGCGTAGAACGAGGTAAGCACCGCCGCGGTGAGTGTGAGCACGAAGGCGTAACTACCTACCCAGCTATGGGCCGCGTAAGTCGCCTCGATGATCGCGTCCTTCGACACGAAGCCAGAGGTGAACGGGAAGCCGGTCAGAGACAGCGTGCCGATCAGCATCATGGCGAAGGTGAAGGGCAGCACCTTGCGCAAGCCGCCCATGCGGCGCAGATCCTGCTCTTGATGCAGCGCGTGGATCACCGCGCCCGCGCCAAGGAACAGCAGTGCCTTGAACGAAGCGTGCGTGAACAAATGGAACATGCCGGCGCCGTAAGCGCCGACGCCTTCGGCGGCGAACATGTAGCCGAGCTGCGAGCAGGTCGAATAGGCGACCACGCGCTTGATGTCGGTCTGCACGAGGCCCACGGTCGCGGCGAAGAAGGCCGTGGTGGCGCCGACAATGGCCACGACCGCCAGCGCGATCGGCGCCAGCTCGAACAAAGGCGAAAGCCGCGCCACCATGAATACGCCGGCCGTCACCATGGTTGCGGCATGGATCAAGGCGGAGACCGGGGTCGGGCCTTCCATCGCGTCCGGCAGCCAGGTGTGCAGCAGGAATTGCGCCGATTTGCCCATGGCGCCCATGAACAGCAAGAGGCAGATCAGCGTCAGCGCATCCACGTCCCAGGCGAGAAATTTCAGGGTCTCGCCGACGTGATCCGGGGCAGAGGCGAACACCGTGTCGTATTGCACGGAGTTGAACAGGGTGAAGACGGCGAAGATGCCGAGCGCGAAGCCGAAATCACCGATCCGGTTGACGACGAAGGCTTTGATGGCGGCGGCGTTGGCCGAGGGCTTCTGATACCAGAAGCCGATCAGGAGATAGGAGGCGAGTCCCACGCCCTCCCAGCCGAAGAAGAGCTGGACGAAGTCGTCGGCCGTGACCAGCGCCAGCATGGCGAAGGTGAACAGCGAGAGATAGGAGAAGAAGCGCGGCCGGCTCGGGTCCTCTTCCATGTAGCCGATCGAATAAAGATGCACGAGACCGGAGACGGTGGTCACCACCACCAGCATCACCGCAGTGAGCGTGTCGACGCGGAGCGACCAGACCGCCCTCAGATCGCCCGAGGTGATGAAGCGGAACAGTTCGATCCGCTGCTCTTGGCCTTGAATCGCCACCTCGTAGAAGCCGAGCCAGGAGAGCAGCGCGGTGATGAGCACGAGCGTGGTGGTGATGACTTCGGCGGGCCGCGGGCCGGTCAGCGGACCGAGTACGCCGGCGAAGATCGCGCCGACCAATGGGAGAAAGAGGATCGCCTGATACATCGTCGCGCTCTAGCCCTTAAGGAGATCGATTTCGGCGACATCGATAGTGCCGCGGTTGCGGAAATAGACGACGACGATGGCAAGCCCAATCGCGGCCTCCGCCGCCGCCACAGTGAGCACGATCATGGCGAAGATTTGCCCGACCAGATCGGCGTTGAAGGCGGAGAAGGCGACGAGATTGATATTCACCGCGAGCAGCATCAGCTCGATCGACATCAAAATGACGATGACATTCTTGCGATTGAGGAAGATGCCGAAAATGCCGAGCGTGAACAGGATCGCGGCAAGCGTGAGATAGTGGGAGAGCCCGACGGTCATGACAGGCCCCTCCCCGATTCCACCTCGACCAGCTCGACCGACTCTTCACGCGTGCGGCCGACTTGCTGCGGCACCGATTGGCGGCGCACGTCGCGCTTGTGATGCAAGGTCAGCACGATGGCGCCGACCATGGCGACGAGGAGGATGAGGCCGGCCGCCTCGAACAGATAGACGAAACGGGTATAGAGGATGAGTCCGATCGCCTCCGTATTGGTGATGTCGGAGGGCGGGGGCATCGGCGCCTGCGATACGAGCTCGGGCGCGGTGACCCAGGCGCCGACGATCAGCACCAACTCGACGAGCAGGAGCAGTCCGACCGTGGCGCCGATCGGCAGATATTTGATGAAACCTGCCTTCAGTGCGGCGAAATCGACATCGAGCATCATCACCACGAACAGGAACAGCACGAGCACGGCGCCGACATAGACGATGACGAGAATCATCGCCAGGAATTCGGCGCCGAGCAGCACGAACAGGCCTGCGGCATTGAAGAAGGCGAGAATCAAGAACAGAACCGCGTGCACCGGATTCTTCACGGCGATGACCATGAAGGCCGCGGCGAGCAGGATCGTGGCGAACAGATAGAAAAACAGCGCGCTCAGCATGCAGCGGTCTTAACACATGATGATTTCGTCATGGCCGGATTGGCCCGGCCATCCACGGCCCTGGTTTGCGGCGGGGGTCCGCAAAACGTGGATGCCCGGCACAGGGCCGGGCATGACTGTGGATGGATTGTAAGATACCCCAACAGT
>DATICH010000154.1:0-2174 GCA_035456885.1 Methyloceanibacter sp. | reverse complement strand
AGTCGCCCACCACAGCGCCTGCAGCGCGGCGGTGGTCTTGGTGGTGTTCTCGCGCAGATCGAGCCGCACGGTGGAGAAGCGGAAAATCTCGACCGCGCGGCGCACCGGCTTCACCAGATTGCGGGCGATGGAGGAGCTGCCTGCTTCCTGCAACGCATTTTCGACCATGCGCAGATCGAGAATGAGCTCGTCGGGATTGGCATAGGCGGCGCCAGGGCCGCCGATATCCTGACCCTCGACACGGGCCATGGTGGCCTCGAGCCGGCGGAGCACGATCGAGAGATATTGACGGTAAGGTTCGCCGGGATTGCGCGATTTGATGCGCTCGGGTTTGCCGGTCGCCTCGAGCGCGCGCTCGAGCTCGGCGCTGAAGCCTTGCGGCACGGGCAGCGCGCGTTCGGTAATGGACAAAGCGCGGGCAAGTTCGACGATGCGCGCGCGGTAGTGACGCAACGCGGCGAGCGCATTCTGCCGCAAGGTCCAGCCGGTGACTTCGGTGGTCACCCACGGATTGCCGTCGCGGTCGCCGCCGATCCAGGAGCCGAACTGAAGGAAGGGCGGAAGCTCGAAGCTCTCTCCGGGGTAATGCTTCTCCAGCGCCGCGTCGGCAAGCGCGAGCATCTCCGGCGCCTTTTCGAACAGGGTCTCATCGAAGAAGTGCAGTCCGCGCGAGACCTCGTGCTGTACGGTCGGCTTCTCCAGATGCAACTCGCCGGTCATCCAGACGAGCTCGATCTGATCGCGTAGATCGTCGATCAACGCGTTGCGTTCCCGCTCGGTCCAACGCGGGATCTCGAGCTCGCGCAGCAGGAGATAGATCTTGCGGTATTTCTCCAGCACGGTGACGCGCTTGGACTCGGTCGGGTGCGCGGTGATCACCGGCCTGATTCGCAAGCCGGAGAACAGCGAGCGGATTTCCTGCGAAGCGATCCCCTCCTCGGCCGCCTCGGCCAACACATGGGCGAAGGTGCCGCGCAAGGCTTCGCGCCCGCGTGTCCGCTCGATCTGGCGGCGGCGGCGCATGGCGGCGTTCTGCTCGGCGATGGAAAGCAACTGGAACCAGATGCCTTGCGCCTGAAGCGCGCGGGCCATCAGCTCCGGCGACAGTCCGGCGACATTGGCGCCCCCCTTGAGCACCGGCTCGATCTCGGGCTGATGCCGCTCGACCACCTCGATCAGCAGGCGGAACAAGAGGTCGGCCGCTTCCTGGGCGGAGGTGCCGGCAATGACGGCCTCAGGCGGATTGACGTCCAGAGCGTCCGGTTTCAGCTCCTTGTTCATGGCGACGCAAGACACTCGGTTTAGGACGGCATTGGCGGCGCCCGAAGGCGCCCAGGCACCAGCGCTCGTTATAGCGCACTCCGTCCTGATTGAATCGTCATGCCCGGCCGAAGTGCCGGGCATCCACGAATTTTCCCTATTCAAATCATAATCGTGGATGGCCGGGACAAGCCCGGCCATGACGGCTTTTAGTGCGGCGCGCCCTTCAATGGCGACGCGTCTGCTCACACGGCGGCCCGGCGCTCCGGACGGGACGCGAGCACGCCCGCCACGGTGGAGCCGAACTCGCTCGGATTGGGCGCGACGGTGAGCCCGCAAGAGCGCATGATCTCCGCCTTCTCCGCGGCGCTGTCGCCCACAGCCGAGATGATGGCGCCGGCATGGCCCATGCGCCGTCCCTTGGGCGCGGTGAGTCCGGCGACGAAGCCGATCACCGGCTTCGACATGTTGTCCTTGATCCAGGCCGAGGCCTCGGCCTCCTGCGGTCCGCCGATCTCGCCGATCATCAGCACGGCCTCGGTCTCCGGGTCCTCCTCGAACAGAGCGAGATGATCGAGGAAGGAGGAGCCGTTGATCGGGTCGCCGCCGATGCCGACCGAGGTCGAGATGCCGATGCCCTTGGCCTTCATCTGCGAGGCGGCCTCGTAGCCGAGGGTACCCGAGCGCGAGATGACGCCCACCTTGCCTTGCAAATAGATGTGGCCGGGCATGATGCCGAGCATGGCCTTGCCGGGGCTGATGATGCCGGCGCAGTTCGGCCCGACCATCATCGGCCGGCGGTCCTTGGGATAGCGCATCAGATAGCGCTTCACCCGCATCATGTCCTGCGCCGGGATGCCGTCGGTGATGGAGCAGATCAGCCTGACGCCGGCGTCGGCCGCTTCCATGATGGC
>DATICH010000153.1:0-6871 GCA_035456885.1 Methyloceanibacter sp. | reverse complement strand
CGCCTCTTCGATGGTTTCGCCGAGCACGAATTGCTCGCCCAGGATGCGCATGGCCTGGCGCAGCGCCTGGCGGATTACCGGCTCGCCGCTTCGGGCGATCAGAAGCTGGGCCATGCTGGCCAGGTCCGCGGGACGTTTCGCGCTCCAATCGATGATCCGCCCCGTCAACATCAGCCCCCAGGTCGAGGCGTTGACCATCAGCGAGTCGGACTGGCCGAGATGCCGCGACCAGTCGCCCAGACCGATCGTGCCCGCGATCAGGCGATCGGCGGTTGCGGCATCCGGAATGCGCAGCAACGCCTCGGCCAGACAGAGCAGGAGGACCCCCTCCTCGCTCGACAATCCATATTCGTGCAGGAAGGAGTCGACCCCACCGCTCTCCTTGCGGCCGGCCCGTGCCGCCTCCACCAGGCGGATGGCCAGCCTCTCGATCCGGTCTCGCTCGGCTGCGCCGACCCGCGCCTTGGCCATCAACGCCTCGACCAGCGGCCCCTCCTCGGCCAGCAGAGCCTCGCTGATCGCCGCCCGGCTCGGCAGTTGAGCCGGCTTGCTGTCGGGTTTAAGCATCGCCATAAGGCAAGTTTAGTCCTTTGGCCTTCAACGTTCGAGACACGAGCGATTCCCCGCCGGAGAGAGAGCATGACCGCCCCCATCGCCACCGCACGCAGCGTCGCCGATTTGAGGGTCAAGCTGGCCAAATGGCAGCAACGCGGCGAGCGGATCGCACTCGTACCAACCATGGGCGCGCTGCATCAGGGCCATCTCTCCTTGATTACGCTTGCCAAGCAAGCGGCCGACCGCGTGGTCGTGTCGATTTTCGTCAATCCGATCCAGTTCGGCCCGCGCGAGGATTTCCACCTCTACCCGCGCGACGAGGCGGGCGACCTCGACAAACTTGCCGCGGGCGGCGCCGATCTGGTCTTCATCCCCGACCTCACCGAGATGTACCCGCAAGGCTTCTCCACCCGGGTCAATGTCGGCGACCTGACCGAGGATTTGTGCGGCGCGGCGCGGCCCAATCATTTCGACGGCGTGGCCACCGTGGTCGCCAAGCTCCTGCTGCAATGCGCGCCGGACATCGCCATCTTCGGCGAGAAGGACTATCAGCAGCTCCTGGTCATCAGGCGCCTGGTGCGCGACCTCAATATCCCGGTCGAGATCGTCGGCGGCCCGATCGTGCGCGAGAAGGACGGCCTCGCGCTCTCATCGCGCAACGCCTATCTTTCGCCTACCGAGCGCAAGATCGCCCCCCTGCTCCACCAGACCATCTCTGAGGTAGCCGCCGATCTGGCGAAGGGTCGGGGCGCAGACGATGCCGCCGAGGCTGGACGCTTCAAGCTCGAAGCAGCCGGGTTTCGCGTCAACTATGTTGCGGTGCGCGATCCCGAGACGCTGAAGCCGTTGCATGGCCCGGTGAAACAGGCGCGCGTGCTGGCCGCCGCCTTTCTCGGCAAGACTCGGCTGATCGACAACGTGCCGATGCCGCCTACCAGTCGATAAGGCGGAGCTCGCGCAGCGCCTCGCGCATGCCGGGCGGCATGTCGTCGCGCTCATCGACCAAACCTCTGGCGTCGGGCGGCGCGTCGGCCGCTTCGAGATAACGCCAGCCCTGGAAGGCGCGGCGAGGATGCGCTCGCGTCGTCACCAGCTCGGGGTCGAGCACGATGCCGCAACACGCAGTACCGTCCTCCTTCGCATCGGGCCTGAGATCGAGCACGCGCTGGCGTACCAGCACGAAACCCTTGATCACCCAATAGAGCGAGCCGCCGTCGAGAATCTCCGCGCGCCGCCGTGGCGTCTGCAAGGTGCGATGGCAGAGTTCGGGCTTTTCCTTTTCGCGTTTGAGTCGCTTCAGCCGCTCGGCCTGCCAGACGGCGAGCTCCTGGACGCTGTCGACGCCGACGCAAAGCTTGATCAGATGCACCGTCATGGTCGCGTCAGTGGGCCATGAAAAGCGGGATGGCCGCCTCCTCCAGTACGGTCAGGGTCACGCCGCCGAGGATGAACTCGCGCCAGCGCGAATGATGGAAGGCACCCATCACCATCATGGTGGCGCTGAAGCCCTTTGCCGCCGACAGGAGTTGCCTGCCGACATCCCCCTCGCTCAACTTGAAACGCATCGCCTCGGCCATAACACCGTGCCGCTTCAGATGCGCGATCATATCGTCGGTTTGCGGCGCGCCTTCCTCGCCCTGTTCGGCCGTGAACCCGACCAGGAGCACCACGCGCGACGCGGGCTTGAGGAAGGCGAGCGCATCGTTGATGGCCCGCGCCGCCTCCGCGCTCCCGTCCCACGCGGCTGCGACCGTTCCGTCGAGCGTCAGCTTTTCCGGCGCCGCCGGCACGACGATGACCGGGCGGCCCGAGGCGAACAGGCAGCGCTCGACGAGCGCATATTGCCCGATCAGCGGGTCGCCGTCGCGCGGCTGACCGAGAATCGTGAGGTCCGCTTGCCGCGCGGCGGAGGCGAAATCATGCGGGAACTCCTCGCTCATGCCCTGCATCAGCCGCGCTTCGTGGCTCAGACCCTCGGCACCCGCGCGCGCCTTGAAAGCGTCGAGCGCCTTAACGCCTTGGGCCTTCACGCTGCCTAGAACCTCGGTCATGTCCGCAAAGCCGACATCGGCCCCGTAAAGAGGTAGCAAGGTCGTCGGTGCGAACGCGACCCCTATGAGATGCGCGCCATGGGTCTTGGCGAGCGCCACGACGAACTCCACTCGCGCCTTGGTGGCTTCGGCACCGTCCACATAGACCAAGATATCCTTGAGCCCCATCGCCCGCTCAGCTCGTTAAGAACATTGATCGAGGGCCCTCCCCTCACGAAGAGTTGAACTCTCCGCGCGGCGCTTGGTCAAGCCGGCAGAGTCACGGAGCTTTGAACAGGAGTGACAAAAGGCCTCCCGGCTTCAGCGCTATAGCTCGCTTGGTGGCTCTCCGCCACGAATGGGTAGAACTCATGCACAGGAGAGGAATATGAAGCCCACTCAGAAATCTGGTGCTAGACTTGCCATGACGGCCGCTGCCATCGTCGTTTCCGGCGCGGCGCTGATTGGATCGGCTTTCGCCGTGGAAGGTATCCCGGGACGGTGTTTCGGCGTCAATGGCTGCGCCGGCAAGGGTGCCTGCAAGAGCGCCAAGAATGACTGCAAGGGTAAAAATGCCTGCAAGGGCCAAGGCTGGGTCGAGATGCTCCAGGACGAGTGCTCGAAGCACGGCGGCCAATTCGAGGACAGCTAAAGTCGTAAGCGGCTGGGCCGGCCGCGCATGCGGCCGGCCTTTCCGCGCGTAAGGAGCGAGAACCATGACCGGCGACAAGCCTCCGTTTCTCGGCTTCGGCTTGGGGCTGAGGCCGCAGCATTATCGAGAGATTCTGGACGGTACTCCCGCCATCGACTGGTTCGAGGTCATCTCCGAAAATTACATGGTTGAGGGCGGCCAGCCGCTGCATATGCTCGATCGCATCTGCGAGCGCTATCCCGTGGTGATGCACGGCGTGTCGTTGTCCATCGCGTCCACCGCGCCGCTCGATATGGACTATCTCGCCGCGCTGAAGAAGGTAGCCGCACGCGTTGAGCCGAAATGGATCTCCGATCATCTTTGCTGGACCGGTGTGCACGGTGTCAATCTGCACGACCTGCTGCCGGTCCCCTACACCGAGGAAGCGCTGAACCACGTGGTCGATCGCGTCGGCCAGGTGCAGGACTTTCTCGGCCGCAGGCTGACGCTAGAGAACGTGTCGAGCTATGTCACCTTCGGGCAGTCGGAGATGACCGAGTGGGAATTCGTGAGCGAAGTGGCGCGACGGGCCGATTGCTGGCTCTTGTTCGACGTCAACAATATCTATGTCAGCGCCTTCAATCACGGCTTCTCCACCGACGACTTCCTGCACGGCGTGCCACGCGACCGCGTGGTCCAGTTCCATGTGGCCGGCCATAGCCATGAAGAGAGTCACATCATCGACACGCACGATCATCCGGTCTGCGACGAGGTGTGGGATTTCTACCGCGAGGCGGTGACCCATTTCGGTCCAGTCTCGACCATGATCGAACGCGACGACAATATCCCGCCGCTCGCCGAGGTCGTTGCCGAGCTCGACCACGCGCGCTCGATCGCCCGCGAGGTGCTGGGCGACCGCGCGCTCGGCCAAGGCCGACTCCAAGCTGCTGAATGAAGAGTCTGAGAGAGCTTCAGGAGAGTTTTCAACGCGGCATCCTCGCCGGCGACGACGCCGTGCTTGCCGAGGTCAAAGACAGCGACAAGGAGAAGCGCGAGGTCCTATTCGGCGTCTATCGCAACGCCTATGTCGCGCGGCTCGCCGAGATTCTCGCCGAAGACTACGAGCAGGTGCACGCCTATCTGGGCGACGATCGTTTCGCCAGACTGGCGACGGCCTATATCGCTGCCAACCCGTCCGATCAGCGAAGCGCGCGCTGGTTCGGGCGTCATTTTCCCGCCTTCGTCGAGCAGAACGAGACTTACGCCAAGCGCCCGGAAGTTGCCGAGCTTGCCGCGCTGGAAAAGGCCCTCGCCGACGCTTTCGATGGACCCAACGCTGAGCCGCTCCGCATCGAGGAGTTGGCCGCGCTTCCCCCCGAGGTCTGGCCGTGGCTTGTCTTTCAGCCGCATCCGACCGCGCGCCGCCTCACCTTCGCGACCAATGCAGCCGACATCTGGTGCGCACTGAAGGAGGAGACCGCGCCTCCCAAGCCTAAGACCTTGCCCGAGCCGCAAGCCGTCGTGGTGTGGCGGCAGGACTTCATGGCGCGCTTCCGGCTGCTCTCTCCCGAAGAAGCGATGATGTGGGGCGAGGCGGCGAAAGAAGTACGCTTCGGCGTGCTGTGCGAGATGGTGGCGACCTTCGCCGGCGAGGATGGCGCCGAACTGCGCGCCGCTTCCTATCTCAAGGGCTGGGTCGACACGGGGACGCTGGCAGGCTGCCGGACCGAGCCGCCGCCGGCGAGGCCAGATCGCAGCCAGCTACGTTGAGCTGGCGCGGCGCCGGGAACAGCGCATCGCTCCGCCCGCTTAGCCAATAGGCCAACAGCCCCGCCCATTCCCGTGTCGCCGCGTCGACCCGGCGCAAGCCCTCCGAGACCTTGTCGAAGAACCGCATCCGATCGGCCTTCCCGCGGGTGCGGTAGTCCACCGGCCACGCCTCGACGTCGAAACCGGCCGCGCGGAAGGCGCCGATCGCACGCGGCATATGATAGGCCGAGGTGACCAGGACCCAGCGCTTGCCAGGGCCGAGCTCGCCCTGCCGCGTCAGCTCCTGCTTGAGGAACACGGCGTTCTCGTAGGTGTCGCGCGACTTGGCCTCGAGGATCAGCCGGTCGCGGGGCACGCCGAGCGCCGTGAGCAGGCTCTCCGCGCCTTCGGCTTCGTTGCCGGTCTGATAGAAGAAGCCCGCGTCGCCGCCGGAAAAGGCGATTTTGGCCTCCGGGAACCGCCGGGCAAGGACCGCCGCCTCGACCAGCCGTTCGGCCGCCTCGTTGAGCGCCGGAGCATCGCGCGCGGTCCCCACCAGCCTGTCCTCGGCACCGCCGAGAATGATGAAGCCGGCAGGCGGCGGCACGTCGAGAGCGGCACGCGGGAAGCGATCCTCGAGCGGAACGATCAGCAGATTGCCCAGCGGTGACAACCCGGCGACGAGCAAAAGGATCGCGCCGAGCGAAACGAAGCGGCGCCCCCAGCGCGCCCACCCGGTCCAAATCAGGATCGCGCCATAACCGATCAACAGCGCAATCAAGGTCGACGGTTGCAGCAGGAACCACAGCACCTTGGCGAGATAGAAGAACATCGGCGCTCCCCGCCCCTAGAATAACCACAAGGCGGCGAGGCCCAGAAAGGCGAAGAAGCCGACCACGTCGGTGATGGTGGTGACGAAGACGACCGATGCCACTGCGGGATCGATATCCAGATAGTCCAGCGTCAGCGGGATGAGGATGCCGGCCAGCGCCGCAACCACAAAATTCACCACCATTGCCGCAGCGATCACCAGACCAAGCTCATCATTGCCGAACCAGAAATAGACCACGGCGCCGAGCAGCAAGGCGAAGACCAGTCCATTCAACAGCCCGACCGTGGCCTCGCGGCCGATCACCCGCATGGCATTGGCCGAGCCGAGATCTTTCATCGCCAAGGCCCGCACCGTTACCGTCATGGTTTGATTGCCCGCATTGCCCCCCATCGAGGCGACGATCGGCATCAGCACGGCAAGGGCGACCATCTGCTCGATGGTGGCCTCGAATAAGCCGATCACCGAGGCGGCCAGCAGGGCGGTGAACAGATTGAAGAACAGCCAGGTGAAGCGGTGCCTCGTCGTGCGCCACACCGAGTCGGTAACCGACTCGCCGGCCACGCCGCCCATCTTCAGAATATCCTCCGAGGCTTCCTCTTGCACCACCTCGACGATGTCGTCGGCGGTGATCACGCCGACCAGTCGGCCGCCCTTGTCGACCACCGGCGCCGAGGTGAGATTGTAGCGCTCGAATTCGCGGGCCACCTCCTCCTGATCGGCATCGACTTGAATAGGATGGATGTCGCGGTCGGTAATTTGTTCGATCGTGACCGGCCGCTTCGAGCGCAACAGTCGATTCAGCGCCACCGAGCCGATCAGATGATAGGCGGGATCAACCACGAAGATCTCGTAGAAGCGGTCGGGCAGATCGTCGGCGAGCCGCATATAGTCGATCGCCTGCCCCACCGACCAGAACGGCGGCACGGAGATGAGGTCGGTCTGCATGATGCGGCCGGCGGAATCTTCCGGATATTCGAGGCTGCGCTCGAGTTGGGCGCGCTCGAACGGCGGCAGCTTGGCGAGGATGTCGGACTGCTCTTCCTTGTCGAGGTCCTCGATGACATAGACCGCCTC
>DATICH010000152.1:0-3122 GCA_035456885.1 Methyloceanibacter sp. | reverse complement strand
GGCAGCTCCTCCATCGCCCGCAATCTGGTGAAGCCGGTGCGCCGCGCGGTCGAGATTTTCCGCTTCTCCACCGTGCGGCTCGATCTGCGCGAGAACACCACCAAGACCACCGCCGCGCTGCAGGCGCTGTGGTGGGCGACTGCGGGACACGGCGACGACAGCCCGCCCGAGCTCGGCAGCCGCGAATGGCGGGTGTGGCTCTACCGCGAGTTGGCGCGCCCGCTGACCGGTCCCCGGCTGATCCCCGAACTTCCGGCGGAGGCCACGGAGCTGATCGAGATGTTCAGCCAGGCCGCCGCCGTCAGGCGCGAAATCGACCGCGATGCGTTCGGCTCGTTCGTCCTGTCGATGACCCGCTCGGTCGACGACATTCTCGGCGCCTATCTGCTCGCCAAGGAGGGCGGCGCCTTTCTCGACGCCGCCGGCACCGAGATCTGCGCGCTGCCTATCGTGCCGCTGTTCGAAACCATCGCAGATTTGCGCGCCGCTCCCGCCATCATGCGCGAAGCGCTCGACGTGCCGCTGATCCGCCGCTCCACGCATTGGCAGGGCGGTGTGCAAGAGGTGATGATCGGTTACTCGGATTCGAACAAGGACGGCGGTTTCGTCGCCTCCAATTGGGAACTGGCCAAGGCGCAAGCCCAGCTGACCAAGGTCGGCGCCGAGATGGGCACGGCGATCGCCTTCTTCCATGGCCGCGGCGGCTCGGTGTCGCGCGGCGGCGCGCCGACCGGCCGCGCCATCGCCGCCCAGCCCGCCGGCTCGATCAGGGGCCGGTTCCGCGTTACCGAGCAGGGCGAGGTGGTCTCTTATAAATATGCCAATAAGGGCACGGCGCGGTACCAACTCGAATTGCTGGCCGCAAGCGTGTTCGAGCACGCGCTGAAATCCGAGCGCGAGGAGGCGCTGCGGCCGAAACGCGAATTCGACGACATCATGGAGGCGCTCGCCGGCGCCTCACGCGCCGCCTATAGCGGCCTGGTTTCGCATCCGGGCCTCGTCCAATATTTCCAGGCGGCGAGCCCGATCGAGGAGATCTCGCTGCTCAATATCGGCTCGCGACCGACCCGCCGTTTCGGCGCCAAGACGCTGCAAGACTTGCGGGCCATTCCCTGGGTGTTCGCCTGGGCGCAGAACCGCCACATCATCACCGGCTGGTACGGCGTGGGCAGCGCGCTCCATAGCCTGCTGCAAGTGCGCGGCCAGCACGGCGAGGCGCTGCTGCCGCATTTGTTCCAGGACTCGCGCTTGTTCCGGCTGATCATCGACGAGGTGGAAAAGACGCTTCTCCTGGTCGATCTCGACATTGCCCGCGACTATGCCAGCCTGGTCGAGGACGAGGGCGTGCGCGACATGATTTTTTCCATGATCGAGCAGGAATATCGCCTGACCTGCGAGATGGTGCTCAAGGTCTCCGGCGCCAGCGAGATCGCCGAGCGCTTCCCCGCCTATCGCCGCGCGCTCGCCGCGCGGCTTCCCGCCGTCAACGAGGTCAGCCGCATGCAGGTCGAGCTTCTGCGCCGCTTTCGCGGCGCCGAGCGTGAGGCCGACCGCGACGCGTTCAAATCCGCACTTCTTTTGTCCATCAACACCGTTGCCGCCGGTCTCGGCGCCACAGGTTAAGCAGAAAGGGGAGTATTCACATGAGCTTTACGTTGATCCAACAGGCGACCCCGCGTCTCCACCGCTCAGAGCTTGCCGTGCCGGGGTCGAACCCCTCTCTGTTCGAGAAGGCGGCCAAGGGCGGCGCGGACATCATTTTCCTCGACCTCGAAGACGCCGTCGCGCCCGACGACAAGGAGCAGGCGCGCAAGAACATCATCCAGGGCCTCAACGAGATCGATTGGGGTTCGAAGACCATGATGATCCGCATCAACGGCCTCGATACCCATTACGCCTATCGCGACGTGGTCGACGTGGTCGAGAACTGCCCGCGCCTCGACATGATCCTGATCCCCAAGACCGGCGTGCCGCAGGACGTCTATGCCATCGACATGCTGGTGACCCAGATCGAGATGGCCAAGAAGCGCGAGAAGAAAATCGGCTTCGAGCTCCTGATCGAGACCGCGCTCGGCATGGCCAATGTCGAGGCCATCGCCACGGCCTCCAAGCGCAACGAGGCCATGAGCTTCGGCGTCGCCGACTACGCCGCCTCGACCCGGGCGCGCACCATGGGCATTGGTGCGCCGCACCCCGATTACGGCATCCTGTCCGACAAGGACGACAAGGGGAACCGCACCTATTACTGGAACGACCCCTGGCACTATGCGCTGTCGCGCATGATGGTCGCCTGCCGCGCCTATGGCTTGCGCCCGATCGACGGGCCGTTCGGCGATTTCTCCGATCCCGACGGCTATCTCGCCGCGGCCAAGCGCGCCGCCGTGCTCGGCTTCGAGGGTAAATGGGCGATCCATCCCTCGCAGGTCGATCTCGCCAATCAGGTGTTCACCCCGTCCGAGGCCGAAGTGACCAAGGCCAAGCGCATCGTCGAGGCGATGCAGCAGGCCGCCAAGGAAGGCAAGGGCGCCGTGTCGCTTGACGGGCGGCTGATCGACATCGCCTCGATCCGCCAGGCCGAGGCGCTGCTCAACAAGGCCAAGGCGATGGGCATGTCTTAGTCGAGGCGGAACAGAGCGAGGCCTATGGCAAAGAAGCGGGGCACTCTCGCCTCGACGGATATTCCTCCGCCGCAGGAGGGCTTGACGCGCGAAGAGACCCGCTCGGTCTCCGAGCGCCGCAAGCTCCGCGCCGCCGTCGTCTACGAGATCATCCGCACCGAAGGCGAGGGCGAGCTTGCCCGCAGCGCGAGCGCGCTGTGGTGGTCGGCGCTTGCCGCCGGCCTCTCGATCGGCTTTTCCGTGCTCGCCCAGGCGCTGCTCAGGGCCTATCTCCCCGACACGCCAGGCGCCGCCATCATCGAAAACGTGGGTTACTCGGTCGGCTTCCTCATCGTCATTCTCTCGCGGCAGCAATTGTTCACCGAGAACACGCTGACCGCCGTGCTGCCGGTGATCGCCCGCAGGGAATGGCAGTGGCTGTGGGTCTTGTTGCGGCTGTGGGGCATCGTGCTGCTCGGCAATCTTGCCGGCTGCTTCCTGTTCGCCGCCTTCCTGGCCTATTCG
>DATICH010000151.1:0-4531 GCA_035456885.1 Methyloceanibacter sp. | reverse complement strand
ACGCTTAGCCGCTCCCGGATGCAAAAATGGCGGCCGCCACTTTCGTGGAGACCGCCATCTTAGCGAAAACTTGTAAGATCGACGCGTTGATTAAGCGCGGTCGAGCTCGGCAGGCAGATAGCTCGTAACTTCCATGCCAGCCTCGGACTCGGTGATCTCGGGTTTCAGCCACTCTTTCATGGTCGTCTCCTTCGGTGAACTTCCAAAAGTTCGGTGAACCAATGCGTAAGATAATGGCGATTGGCGATGGAAGCCGCATGACGCGTCCATGAACAGGCCCTGAAAGCCACATTAACAAATTCTGACAAAAACCCGCCGAGACCGCCGAATCCAAGCGTTACCGGACCTTATTGGAACAGGACCAGGGCCTGCTCGATGGTGATCCACACCGCCCAGAGCAGGGGAATGCCGACCGCGGCCCAGGCGAAGGGCGCGATCTCGATGCGCCGCGGATTGAGCACCACGCCGGCGAGCCACAAGGCCACGCCGAGCCACAGCAGGAACGGCCGGTACACCAGATAACTCGCAAGCTCCGGCTTGGCGAGCGTCTCGGCGCAGGCCGCCGTGGTGAAGACCAGACACTCCAACACACCGTTGACGCCACCTGTTTTTGTGTAAGTCGTGATCCACCAGACCAGCGCGAAAGCGATCAGAGCCATGCCGATCGGCTGGAGCAGCCGGATGTTGCGGCTGACCTCTTGCGTTGGCCGAGTTTCCTTAACGCGCCGGGCGGAGGTGACGGCGCCCTTAACCTGAAGCGCCTCGACCTCCTCCGACTTCATGAACCATCTCTGGTGCAGGGGCCTGATGAGGAGGTTGCAGATGAAGCCGGCTACCAATAGTCCGGAGAGCACGTAGAAGATCGGATGATAGATCTGGTCCGGCGGGATGCCCTCGGCTTTGCGTGCGTCGTGCATGTAGTTGACGATCACCGGGCCGACGATCCCGGCGGTCGACCAGGCGGTCAGCAGGCGGCCATGGATGGCGCCCACGAATTGCGTACCGAACACGTCGGCGAGATAGGCCGGGATCGTGGCGAAGCCGCCGCCATACATCGAGGCGATCAGGCACATCGCGGCGGCGAACACGGCGAGCATGCCGAGCGTGGCCAGCGTCGGGGCCGCCGCATAGCAAATGAAGCCGAGGGTGAAGAAGGCGTAATAGGTGAGCTTGCGGCCGATCGAGTCGGAGAGCGAGGCCCAGAAGAAGCGGCCGGCAATATTGAACAGCGAGAACAGCCCGACAAAGGCCGCGCCGACCACCGCGGCTTGCGCCTTCTGAGAATCGGTGAACTGGCCGAAGCCCACGGAAGCATCGCCGAACAGCCTGCCGCCGAAAGTCTCCTGCAGCATCGGCGAGGCGGCGCCGATGATACCGATGCCGGCCGAGACGTTGAGACAGAGCACCGCCCAGATCAGCCAGAACTGCGCCGTCTTGTGCGCGTCCTTGAGATGCACATGCCCGGTGGTGATCATGGCGTGCGAGTTCTCGGGCGGGGTCCAGCCTTCCGGCTTCCAGCCGGTGGGCGGCAGGCGATAGCCGAAAGCGCCGCCGAGCATGAACACGAAATAGATGATCCCCAGCGTGACGAAGGTCTCCCAAACGCCCACCGAGATCGGGGTCTTGAAATAATTCATCAACATGGCGGCGAGCGGCGAACCGATCATGGCGCCGCCGCCGAAGCCCATGATGGCCATGCCGGTGGCCATGCCGCGCCGGTCCGGGAACCATTTGATCAGGGTGGAGACCGGTGAGATGTAGCCAAGGCCAAGTCCGATGCCGCCGATGAAGCCGGAGCCGAGCCACAGCAACCACAGCTGGTGGATGTAGATGCCCACGGCGGAGATCATGAAGCCGCCGCCCCAGCACAGCGCCGCGACGACGCCCGCTTTGCGCGGCCCGGCGCGCTCGAGCCAGCCGCCCCAGATCGCCGCCGAGACGCCAAGCAGAACGAAAAACAGCGTGTACATCCAGCCGAGATCGAACTGGGTCCAATCGCAATCGGTGGCGAACAGCGCGTGGCCGGTGATGGCAAGCTTGCCGAGGAAAGTGGTGGCATCGCCGGGGCAGGGGATCGCCCGGTCGAGTCCCTCCGAAACGCCTACCGCGCGGCCGAGCGGCAGCCAGAACACGCTGAAGCCATACGCCATGCCGATGCAAAGATGAATGGCAAGTGCGGCCGGCGGCACGAGCCAGCGATTGTAGCCCGGATGGGCGATGATGCGCGCTCTGTCGAGCAGCCCAACGCGGTCGCTCGCGGCCGCAGACTCTCCAGCAGTCGTCATAAAAACCCCCCAGAACGGCGTCTTTTGTGCTTTGGGCGGTAGTGTGGCCGCGCTTGGCGGCTATCGCAAGGGTTAAGCGGCAGCCCGCGTCGCGCGCGTTGCCGCACGTGATCGCCGCTTTTTCTCGCCGCCTCATGGTGTCGATGCGAGGGGCCTGCGCTCGCCTGCCACGAGAACGGGCAGGCGAGCAACAGGCAAGAGCCTTCCCGGCCGACCTAGCCGGACTTCTTAAACTTCGCCGCTTCCTCGGAGCCCTTGGTGGCGTCACCGGCGGTGTAGGAATGCGCGCCAGCGCCGGCGAGCTTGCCTTTGTCGACGATCAGATACTCGGTGCGGATCGGCTTCTTGGCGAAATAGCTCTCCAGGATCTCGCGGGTGCCCGCGGCGTAACGTGCCTGGGCCGAGAGCGAGGTCCCTGAGACGTGCGGGGTCATGCCGTGATGCGGCATGGTGCGCCAGGGATGATCGCGCGGCGGCGGCTGTGGGAACCACACGTCGCCGGCATAGCCCGCGAGCTGCCCGCTTTCGAGCGCGCGCACCACGGCGTCGCGATCGACGATCTTGCCGCGCGCGGTGTTCACGAGATAAGAGCCGCGCTTCATCATGCCGATCAGCTTGTCGTTGAACAGACCTTCGGTCTCGGGGTGCAGCGGGGCGTTGATGGTGACCACGTCGCAGACCTTCACCAGCGACTCGACGGTGGGGTGAAAGGTCAGCCCCAGCTCCTTCTCGACCTTTTCCGGCAGCCGATGCTTGTCGGTGTAGTGGAGCTTGACGTCGAACGGCTTGAGGCGACGGAGCGCGGCCAGGCCGATGCGGCCGGCGGCGACGGTGCCGACATTCATGCCTTCGAGGTCGTAGGAGCGCTCGACGCTGTCGGCGATGTTCCAGCCGCCTTTGACCACCCAGCCGTAGGACGGGATGTAGTTCCGCACCAGCGCCAGGATCATCATGACGATATGCTCGGACACGCTGATCGAGTTGGAATAGGTGACCTCGGCGACGGTCACGCCTTTTTCCATGGCGGCTTGAAGGTCGGTATGGTCCGAGCCGATGCCGGCGGTGACGACGAGCTTCAGCTTCTTGGCCTTGTCGAAACGCTCTTTGGTCATATAGGCGGGCCAGAACGGCTGCGAGATGACCACTTCGGCGTCGGGCAGCTCCTTCTCGAACACCGAATTCGGGCCGTCCTTGTCGGAGGTCACGACCAGGGTGTGGCCGGCATCCTCGAGGAACTTCCGCAGTCCCAATTCACCCGAGACGCTGCCCAGCAACTCGCCCGGCTTGAAGTCGATCTTGCTCGGCGTCGGCGTGGTCATGCCGCCGGGGTAGTGATCGATCTTGGGGATGTCGTCGCGGGCGTATTTGGGCGGATAGCCGTCGACGGGGTCGTCATAAAGAACGGCAAGAACTTTGGCCATGACTGTACTCCTTATGCCTCGGCAAGGCGCGAGGCCTGGCGCGCGCGTGCCCAGCGCGAGCGGCGGCAAGAATCGGCCCTGCGGTGTGAGTCGATCGAGGGGGAGCTTGCTAAGCTCCTGATCGCGTTTCCTGTTGCCGGCGTGCGCATTTTTCCGTTGCGCCTCTGATGCCTCCGGCGAGGGGGACCATCGACCCTTTCGACATGTGGATCAAGAGGCTATGTCCAAACAGCCGATAGGCTGTGCCTATCGACGTGGCGTGGTAGACAAACGCACAAGGGGCTGAAATGGTGCCGCCGGATTGGCGGCGGGAGGCTTCAAATTGAGTTTACCCAAGAGCTTGCTCGAGGGTCATTGGCGGTTCCGGCACGATGTGCATGCGCGCGACCGCGGGCGCTATCAGCAACTTGCCGAACTGGGGCAATCGCCCACGGCGATGGTGGTCGGCTGCTGCGACGCCCGCGTGGATGTTTCCTCGATTTTCGACGCCAAGCCCGGCGATTTATTCATCCTGCGCAACGTCGCCAATCTGGTGCCGCCTTATGAGCCGGAAGGCAAATATCACGGCACGAGTGCGGCGATCGAGTTCGCCGTGCTCGGGCTGAAGGTGCCCAATCTGATCGTGCTCGGCCACTCGCGTTGCGGCGGCGTCGCGGCCTACCGGGAGAAGGTGCGCGACAATGTGGCGAAGGCAGGCTTCATCGGCCAGTGGCTGACCTTGCTCGACAATCTCAAGCCGGAGGAGGCGGACATCTTCGCGCATGGCGACGAGACGGCCTTCGAGCTCGCGGCGATCCGCGCCTCGCTCGCCAATCTGCGCAGCTT